>JACRAS010000116.1 GCA_016234705.1 Betaproteobacteria bacterium
ACTCGCGGCCTTCGCCCAGTTCGCCTCCGACCTGGACGAAGCCACGAGAAAGCAACTGGAGCGCGGGCGTCTGGTGACCGAACTGATGAAACAGCCGCAGTACGAACCGCTGCAGGTTTGGGAAATGGCGCTGACCCTGTTCGCGGTGAACAACAGCTATTTCGACGACATCGACACGAAAAAGGCGCTGGCGGCCGAACGCGCCCTGCGCGCCTATTGCAAGGACAAGTACGCCGCGCTCATCGAGCGGATCGAGAGCACCAAGGACCTCTCCAAGGAAGACGAGGTCACGCTGCACGAGGCAGTCAAGGACTTCAAGAAGAACGGGACGTATTGATCCATTAGCGCATCGCCCCCGCTCCGGGCGGGCATGACGAATCAAGAGACAGACAATGGCAGGTTCAAAGGAAATCAAGACCAAGATCAAGAGCGTGCAAAACACGCGCAAGATCACCAAGGCGATGGAGATGGTCGCGGCATCCAAGATGCGCAAGGCGCAGGAACGCACGCGCGCGGCCCGTCCTTACGCCGAGAAAATTCGCAACGTCGCGGCCCACCTCTCCCACGCCAATCCCGAGTACCGCCACCCCTATCTGGTGACGCGCGACACGGTCAAGAAGGTCGGCATTATCGTTGTCACCGCCGACAAAGGCCTGTGCGGCGGCTTGAACACCAACGTGCTGCGCATGGCGCTGTCGAAGATGCGCGAGTGGGAGGCGCAGGGCGAGAGCTTCGAGGTGTGCTGCATCGGCAACAAGGGCCTGGGCTTCATGCAGCGCCTCGGCGCCAACGTGGTGTCGCACGTGGTCGGCCTGGGCGACAAGCCGCACATGGAGCGGCTGATCGGCGCGCTGAAGATCATGTTCGACGGCTATACCGAGGACCGCTTCGACCGGCTGGAGATTTTCTACACCAAATTCGTCAACACCATGAAGCAGGAGCCGGTGATGGAGCAGCTCCTGCCGCTGTCGGGCGAGAAGCTCGGCGCCCCCGAAGGTTCCTGGGACTACCTCTACGAGCCGGACGCCAAATCCGTGCTCGACCAGACCCTTACCCGCTACATCGAAGCGCTGATCTACCAGTCGGTGACCGAGAACATGGCCTCCGAGCAAAGCGCGCGCATGGTGGCGATGAAGGCGGCGAGCGACAACGCCGGCAGCGTCATCGACGAGTTGACCCTAATCTACAACAAGTCGCGCCAGGCGGCGATCACCAAGGAATTGTCGGAGATCGTGGCCGGCGCGGCGGCGGTATAGGTTTTGCTTTTATTCAAGATCCCCGATTTGGTACGGATGGGTTCATCATCCGTACCAAATCGGGGATCCAAGCGGTCTCCGGGCCAAGGAAACGGTTCTAAGGACGGCAATGGTTGGGCAAAGGTTGTTATGAATCGTGTTTTTTGTACGGATGATGACCCCATCCGCACAAAAAACATGATTTTGGGTAAAAATATTTTGAGACGTAGGGCGGCATTCCGATGTCGCCGTTACAGTGAACCGAATTTGAATTTCTAGGATAACTGCGATGAGCCAAGAAGGAACAATCGTACAGTGCATCGGCGCCGTGGTGGACGTGGAGTTCGCGCGCGACCAGATGCCGCATATCTATGACGCACTGAAGATGGATGAGATCGGGCTGACGCTCGAAGTCGAGCAGCAGCTCGGCGACGGCGTCGTACGCACCATCGCGCTCGGATCCTCCGACGGCTTGCGCCGCGGCATGAAAGGGGTCAATACCAATGCGCCGATCTCGGTGCCGGCGGGCCCAAACACCCTGGGCCGCATTGTGGACGTGCTCGGCCGGCCGATCGACGAAATGGGCCCGGTTGGCGCCGACAAAGTCGCCTCGATCCACCGCGCCGCGCCCAAGTACGACGAGCTCTCGCCCAGCCAGGAGCTGCTCGAGACCGGCATCAAGGTGATCGACCTGGTATGCCCTTTCGCCAAGGGCGGCAAAGTCGGCCTGTTCGGCGGCGCCGGCGTGGGCAAGACCGTAAACATGATGGAGCTGATCAACAACATCGCGAAGAAACATAGCGGCCTGTCGGTGTTCGCCGGCGTGGGCGAGCGCACGCGCGAGGGCAACGACTTCTACCACGAGATGAAAGACGGCGGCGTGCTCGACAAAGTGGCCCTGGTCTACGGCCAGATGAACGAGCCGCCCGGCAACCGCCTGCGCGTGGCGCTGACCGGCCTTACCATGGCCGAATATTTCCGCGACGAAGGCCGCGACGTGTTGTTCTTCGTCGACAACATTTATCGCTTCACGCTGGCGGGCGTCGAAGTGTCGGCGCTGCTCGGGCGCATGCCTTCGGCGGTGGGCTATCAGCCGACGCTAGCCGAAGAGATGGGCCGCCTGCAGGAACGCATCACCTCCACCAAGACCGGTTCGATCACCTCGATCCAGGCGGTATACGTGCCCGCCGATGATCTGACCGACCCCTCGCCTGCGACCACGTTCGGCCACCTCGATTCGACCGTGGTGCTGTCGCGCGACATCGCCTCGCTCGGCATCTACCCCGCGGTGGACCCGCTCGACTCGACCTCGCGCCAGATGGACCCGCACGTGGTGGGCGAAGAGCACTACAGCACCGCGCGCGCGGTGCAGCAGACGCTGCAGCGCTACAAGGAACTGCGCGACATCATCGCCATTCTGGGCATGGACGAGCTCTCCCCCGAAGACAAGCTGGCCGTGGCGCGCGCGCGCAAGATCCAGCGCTTCCTGTCGCAGCCGTTCGACGTGGCCAAGAACTTCACCGGCCAGGAAGGCAAGTACGTGCCGCTGAAAGAAACCATCAAGGGCTTCAAGGGCATCGTCAACGGCGACTACGACAGCCTCCCCGAGCAGGCGTTCTACATGGTGGGCGCCATCGAGGAAGCGGTCGAGAAGGCGAAGACGCTGCAGTAAGAAAGACGATCCCCGGCTTGCCGGGGATCGGGAAATAAAGGTTCTAAGCCATATGGCACATACGATTCATGTTGACGTGGTGAGCGCCGAAGAAGCCATCTACTCCGGCGAAGCGGAGTTCGTAGTGCTGCCCGGCGAAGAGGGCGAGCTGGGAATCTACCCCAAGCACACCCCGCTGATCACGCGCATCAAGCCGGGCACGGTGCGCATCAAGCCCGCGGACGGCGGCGAGGAAGAGCTGATCTTCGTCGCCGGCGGCATCCTCGAAGTGCAACCCAACCTGATCACCGTGCTCGCCGACACCGCCATCCGCGGCCACGACCTGGACGAAGCCAAGGCGCTCGAAGCGCACAAGCGCGCGCAGGAAAACCTGGCCGACCGGACCGGCAAAATGGAATACGCCAAGGCGATAGCCGAGCTCGCCGAAGCCGCGGCCCAGATCGCCGCCATCCGCAAGCTGCGCCAGCGCAAGTAGCGCGCACTGCGCGAAAGGAAAGGGGCGGCCCCGGTCGCCTTTTTCATTTTGAGCCGTCGGCCGGAGGCCAGGTATCCGCGCGGCTTCCCTGGCGATTGCGCCCCATCGGCGGCATCCCCGTCCGTTTGGCCTACTGACCCGCTCCCGCTCCTGCTGTATCCTTACGCCAACGAAAATGCGCTGACCGGCAATTTCATGCCGGCCCGCCGGACCAGAGAAAAGGAACCCGCAATGGACAACACCCAGCTCGCCGAACTCCTCATGGGCATCGCCAAGGCCCAGGCCGCCGTCATCGACGCCGTCGAGCGCGCCCAGCCCGGCTTCAGGAACAACCACGCCGTGCCCATGCTTACCACCGCCGCTAACGTGCGCGCCGCCGTGCCACGTATTCAAGACCTGCCCGCGCGCATCCTGCTGCGCATGCAGGGGCGCGCCGCGTTCGACGTGGCGCAGATCCAGCAGGACCTGGAGGCGGCGTTCGCTTCGCATGGCGCCGCGCCCGGCGCAGCCGCGGGGCCCGACGCGAATCTTTCGCCGGCGGCCATGCGGGCGGCGGCGCGGGTGCCGGGGGCGGCGCCGGCTCCTGCCGCGGCTGCGCCTGCACCGAGACCTCCGGCGCCAGGGGAGGATTTGGATTTTAGTGCGAAGCCATAGCCTCGACGGCCGCGAAGCCGATCCCCAGGAATGTCCGCATCGCGCTGATTAAATCGGCACAATTTTTACACTGCCGGGGCGCTGGCAATGCCAGCCGCCGCGGCCGGCACGCCTGCGGCGGGAACCAATTACAATTTCACCAACACCAGCGACCGCCAAGGGAATAACTATCGAAGTCGTGCTATAGTTATTTCGCTCGGAATTTCGGGACGACAATCGAAACGACAATCCGTCGAAGGAGGTTCACCCATGAAAACCAAAGTTCTCGGAACAATGTTATTCGTAGCCGCGCTCGGCGCAACGTCGGCGCTGGCCCAGTCCAAAACACCCGGTGTGACCGACACCGAGGTGACCATCGGTATAACGACCCCGCTGTCGGGGCCCGCGGCGGCTTGGGGGACGACGGCGCTGGCGGCGGAGGCTTGGGCCAAGCACGTCAACGAACAGGGCGGCGTGCACGGCCGCAAGATCAAGGTGGTGATGAAAGACGACGGCTATAACCCGGGCCGCGCCCTGGCCAACGTCAACGAAATGAAAGACTCGGTGTTCGCGCTCGTGGGTCTGCTCGGGACGGCGGTGCTCAACGCGAACAAGGACAATATCGCCGACGCCAAGCTGCCCACCATCTGGCCTTACGGCAATCCAGAGGTGTTCGCCAAGCAGCCCAGGGAAAAACTGCGCACGGTGTTCATGGTCTACCCCGACTATGGCGATGAGGGCGAGTTCCTGGTGCAGCAGGCGGCCAAGCTCACCGGCGCCAAAAAGGTGGCGATCTTCTACCAGAACGACGACTACGGCAAAGGCGGGCTCGAAGGCGTCAAGCGGGGTGTCGGCAAGCTGGCCGGCTCAGTGGCGCTGGCGGGGGAGGTCGCTTACGAGGTCGCCGACCGCGAATTGAGCACGCATGCGCTGAAGATCAAGGAGTCCGGCGCCGACAGCATCATTATTTACGCCACCGTAACCCACTGCGCCGGGCTGATCAAGGAAATGGCCAAGGTGGGCTACCGGCCGAAAATCTTCGCCTCGTTCCCCCTCGGTGACCGGCACACGATGTTCCGGCTGCTGGGCGATCTCTGGGAAGGGGCCTATTACAACGTAACCGGTGCAGTCCCGGGCGAGCCCGAGGGAGACCGGATCATCGACATCCTGCTCAAGCAGGAGCCTAAACTGAAGGGGCGGGAGAGCTTCGCCCTGGCAGGCGCCCCGGCAATGATAGCCACGGTCGAGGGCATGAAACGCGCCGGGAAGAACCTGACCCGCGAGGGGTTCATCGAAGCCATGGAGAGTATCAAGGGCTGGACCCCGGAAAAACTCACGGCGCCGATCACCTGGGGTCCGAACCGCCACCACGGGCTGAACCCGATCCGCATGATGCAGGCGGGGAAAGCGGCCGACGCCTCGTTTAAGGTGATCAGCGACTACCAGCCCGTCCCGTCCCACTTCTGAACGCGGAGCGTATCTCTGGCCGGGGCGCTCGGGAAAGCCCTTTCGTGGGCTCGCGCCTTCGCTTGCAGCGAGTTCGAACGCCCGTCCTCGAGTCGCGGCGCTGAGGATGGGGGTTCTGCTCGAGATTAAGGAGCTGTCTCTGCACTTCGGGGGCATTACGGCGCTCCAGGAGGTGCGGCTAGTGATCGCCGAAGGGGAGACCCTGGCCGTCATCGGGCCGAACGGATCCGGCAAGACTTCCCTCTTCAATTGCATTACCGGCATTTACCGGCCGAACTCGGGCGGCATCTCGTTTCGGGGAGAGAGCCTGGTGGGACGCTCCCCGGATGCCATCACGCGTCTCGGCATCGCGCGCACGTTCCAGAACCTGCGCCTGTTCCACAACATGAGCGTGCTCGATAACCTGATGGTGGGAAGGCATCTGCACTTCAAAAAGAACTTCCTGCACGCCGCGTTGCGGCTGCGCGGAGAAGAAATCCGCCACCGGCAGCGCTGCGAGGAAATCATCGAGTTTCTCAATCTCGAACCGGTGCGCAAAGGTCGCGTGGCCGACTGCCCCTATGGCGTGCAAAAACGCGTGGAACTGGGGCGGGCGCTCGCCACGGAGCCCAAGCTCCTGCTGCTCGACGAACCGGTGTCCGGGCTGACCCAGGAGGAGAAGGAGGAATTCGGCTACTGGATCCACGAGATCCGCGGGCGCTTCCGCATCACCATCCTGCTGGTGGAACACGACCTGCGCATGGCCTCGCGCATGACCGACCGGATGGTGGCGCTGGACCACGGCGTCAAGATCGCGCAGGGAACGCCCGCGGAAGTACAACGCCACCCCGAAGTCATCAAGGCGTATCTGGGCGAATGAGCGCGCTGCTGCATGTCTCCAGCATCGAGACGCTCTACTTCGACCGGATCTACGCCCTGTTCGGCGTGTCCCTCGAGGTGCAGGAAGGAGAGATTTTCGCCGTGCTCGGCCCTAACGGGGCGGGCAAGACCACGCTGCTCAAGACCGTGGCCGGCCTGCTCAAGGATCAACCGAAAAAGGGGGAGATCCATTTCGCCGGCCAGCGCATCGACGGCTGGCAGCCCGAGGCGATTGCCCGCTTAGGCGTTGTCTATGTGCCGGAGGACCGCGGACTGTTCAAGGAGTTGACGGTCGAGGAGAACCTGGAGTTAGGCTTGTGGGGACGGCACGACACGGACGTCACCAAGGACTTGGCGTTCGTCCATACCATGTTTCCGATTCTCAAGGAGCGGGGGCGCCAGCAGGCCGAGACGCTCTCGGGCGGAGAACAGCAAATGCTGGCGCTCGGACGAGCAATGCTGCGCCGGCCGCGCCTGCTTATGCTCGACGAACCTTCGCTCGGCCTCGCGCCGCGGATCGCGAAAAGCGTGTACGAAGCGCTCGCGGCCATCAGCCGGACCGGGACCACCATTCTGCTGGTGGAGCAGAACGCGCGGCTGGCCCTCGGTGTGGCCCGGCGCGGCGCCATCTTCGAGGCGGGACGCGTGGTACTCGAGGGGACGGCGCGCGAGCTGGGCGAGAACGCCGACGTACGCGAGGTCTACCTCGGAGTCGGCACGACCGAGGACTCCGCCAAGGAGTGGCGGCTCTACCGCAGGAAGAGGAGATGGTGATGATGGAGGCGCATGCGGCAACTCTGCCGGCGCTGTTCGCCGAGCGCGTGGCCGAACGCGGCGAGGAGCTGGCGCTGCGTTACAAGGAGTACGGCATCTGGCGCCGCGTGAGCTGGCGCCAGTATGGCGAAGCGGTCGGCCGGGTGGTGGCGGCCCTCCTCGCCTTCGGACTCAAGTCCCAGGAGAACGTGGCGGTGCTGGGTGAGAACCGGCCGGAGTGGCTGTATTGCCATCTCGGTATCCAGGCCGCGCGCGGCGTGACCTGCGGCATCTATCCTACCTCCGCTCCCGAGCAAATCAAGTATCTGCTCAATCACTCCGAAGCGCGGCTGATTTTTCTCGAAAACGAGGAGCAGCTCGACAAGGTGCTCGCAGTCCTGGGCGAGACCCGGATCGAGCGCGTCGTGGTATGGGACGCGAAGGGACTGTGGGGGTTCGCCGACGAGCGGGTAACGTTCTTCGACGACTTCCTCAAGCAGGGAGCGGCCTTCGCAGAGGCGCGTCCAGGCGCGGTCAAAGAGCGGCGCGAGAGCGTGGAGCCGCAGGACACGGCGATGATCATCTACACCTCCGGCACCACCGGACCGCCCAAGGGCGCCATGCTCTCCCACGCCTCCATCCTCTGGACGACGCAGGCCCTGATGGCGGTGAATTCCGCCACGGCGGACGACGAGGTGGTCTCCTACCTGCCCTTCGCACACATCTACGAAAACCTGATCTCCGTGTTTCAGGCGATCCGCGTCGGCTATGTGGTGAACTTCGTCGAGAGCCTCGACACCCTGTTCGAGAACCTGCGCGAGGTCTCGCCGACTTACTTCGCCAGCGTGCCGCGCATCTGGGAGAAGCTGGCTTCGACCGTAGAGCTGCGCATGGCCGATTCCACTTGGCTCAAGCGCACCCTCTACCGGGCGGCGATCAACGTCGGGCGCTGCTATGCGCGCGTGAAGTTCTCCCCCGAAGGGCCCTCGCCGGGCCTGCGCCTGCTCTACCGCCTGGCTTACTGGACCGTGCTAGCCCCGCTCAAGCGCCGCCTGGGCTTCGACCGCACCCGCATCGCCGTGTGCGGCGCGGCACCCGCGTCGCCGGAGTTGTTCGAGTACTACCACGCGCTTGGCGTGCCCCTGATCGAGGGCTACGGACAGACGGAGTCGACCGGGGTGATCTCGATCAACCGGGCGGAACGGCCGCGCGCGAGTACAGTCGGCCAGCCGGTGCCCGGGGTCGAGGTGGCGCTGGCCGACGACGGCGAAATCCTGACGCGGGGCCCGCACGTGTTCAAGGGGTACTTCAAAGAGCCGGAACTGAGCGCCGAGACCGTCGACCGCGACGGCTGGCTGCATACGGGGGACGTTGGCGCGTGGGAAGACGGCTATCTCAAAATCATGGACCGGAAAAAGGATATTATCATCACCGCCGGCGGCAAGAACATCACGCCCGCCTACATCGAGAACAAGCTCAAGTTCAGCTCCTACATCCAGGACGCGGTGGTCGTCGGCGACGGCAGGAAGTACCTGGTCGCGCTGATCCTCATCGACGAGGACAACGTGACCAAGTTCGCGCAGGATCACCGGCTGCCGTTCACCACTTTTCAGGACCTGACGCAGAACGCCGACATTGTCCGGCTGATCGAGGCCGAGGTGGCCAAGGTGAACAAGACGCTGTCGCAGGTGGAGGGGGTAAAAAAGGTGGCGCTCCTACCGCGCCGGTTCTATGAGGAGGAGGGAGACGTAACGCCGACGAAGAAGGTGAAACGCCACGCCCTCGAGACACGCTACACCGACCTGATCAAGACGCTGTACAGCGCATAATGGATCTGGTCGAATCGTATGCGCAGGATCTCGGTTTTGCCCGCAAGCGCATCACCCGCGCCCTGCTGGCGCTGCTCCTGGCGACCTTGGTGGCGTTCCCGTGGGTGGCGCCGGACTACATGGTGTTCATCGCCACGCTGGTGGCGCTGTCCTCCATCGGCGTCATTGGGCAGAACCTGCTCATCGGCTATACCGGCCAGATCTCCTTCGGCCAGGCGGGCTTTCTCGCTATCGGCGCCTTCAGCTTCGGCCACTTGAGCATCTGGGGTGCCCCGTTCCTCCTGGCGCTTGCGGGCGCCGGCATCATGGCCGCGCTGGCCGGGGTGATCGTCGGCTTTCCCTCGCTGCGCCTCAAGGGGCCGTATCTGTCCATAGCGACGCTGGGCTTCGGCGTGGCCGTGTACCAGATTTTCGTCAACGCGGAGGTACTCTCCGGAGGGCGCTCGGGACTGGCCATTGCCAAGTTGAAGCCGATGTTCGGGCTGTCGAGCGTGCGTTACGAGTACTTCGTGTACATGCTCCTCCTCGTTGGCTTCACCTGGATCACCTACAACATCGTCTCCTCCTTCGTCGGCCGCGCCTTCGTCGCGATCCGCGACTCGGACATCGCCGCAGAGGTAAACGGCGTGAACTTGACGCGCTACAAGCTGCTCGCCTTTGCGCTGTCCTCCTTCTATGCGGGCGTGCACGGAGCGCTGTACGCGCAGGTGTTGGGTCACATCGAACCGCAGATTTTCAACATCCTCGAGTCGATAACGCTATTCGTGGCGGTGATCATCGGCGGCGTGGCGTCCATCGAAGGCTCGATCCTCGGCGCGGCCTTCGTCATCCTGGTACCCAAAGTCTTCGCCGATTTCCGCGAGATGGTCCCGGTGGTCTACGGGCTCGGTATCATCCTCGTCCTCATGTTCCAGCCGCTCGGGCTGTACGGCTTGTGGCTGAAGACGCGGCTGTATTTCCAACTCTGGCCCTTCCGCTGAGTGGCTGACCATGGAAAAACTGCTCCAGTATTCGTTCACCGGCCTCTCCGCAGGCGCCCTCTATGCCCTTGTCGCGCTTGGCATCGTCCTGATCTACCGCTCGACCCGGGTGCTCAACTTCGCGCACGGGGACGTGGCCATGCTGTCCACGTTCGCCGCTTTCTCCCTGCTCTCGCACGGCTACGGCTTTGCGCTCGCGCTCGCGGGCAGCCTCGTGGTGGGAGCGGCACTGGGAATCGGCTTCTACTTCTCGGTGCTCGCGCGCGCACAGCGCGAAGGGGCGAACCTGCTCGGCATGGTCGCGCTGACGCTGGGACTGGCGCTGATCCTCCAAGGCGTGGCCGTCTATATCTGGGGCGCAGAGCCCGTGTCGCTGCCATTCCCGATCTCCAGCACCCAGACCTACCGCTTCGGCGTAGTGGTCGTGAGTCAACTCGCCCTGGCGACCATGGCCGCCGGGATCGTCGGCAGCCTGCTGCTCTATCTGCTGGTGCAGAAGACCCGGCTCGGTTTGGCGATGCGAGCGACCTCCGAGAATCTCATGGCCGCGCAGACGCTGGGCATCCCGACCCGGCTGGTGCTGTCAGTGTCCTGGGGCGTGGCCTCGGTGCTGGGCGTCGTCGCCGGCATTTTCCTGGCGCCCGCGCTTCTGCTCGACCCCTTCTTCATGCTCGATCCCTTCCTCAAGGGCTTTGCCGCGGCGGTGCTGGGCGGGCTCAACAGCCTGCCCGGAGCGGTCGTCGGCGCCCTCATCCTGGGCGTGGCCGAGAGCCTCACCGGCGGATACCTCACCATCCAGTACAAGAACACGCTGGCCTTCATCATCATCATCGTGGTGCTGCTCGTCCGCCCCGAGGGTCTCCTGGGCAAGGAATTCAAGGAGCGCGTGTAACCGCCGTCAGTTTGGATGGAAGCTGGATTACAGCGCTCAAGAGCGCGCAGATGCGCCCACGCCGACGTCAAACATGTGGACCAACCATCTGGTAGCCGACATCGTCCGACCAGCACCGCGATACGCCCCTGAGCCGCGGGGGCGGGGGCATAGCCATTGCGACGTTTTTGAGATCGTCGCAGATTGCCCAGTAGTTAATCAATAATCCCGTTCGAAATCCAGGCCGTTTGCTGTTAAGGACGAGCCTGGAATAAGCATAAACAGGAGTACAATATGCACACTTTGGGAGCCAACACAAGTCCATTGCGTATGAAATGGCCCGCCGATGTAGTGGCGCCCGGCGGATTGTTTTTCTTATCGCTATCGCTTGGCAGTACGCTCGCCCGATTTAACCGACCATTAATTTGAATAAGCAAAGGAGGCTTGTATGTTTGACGGTAAGGTATTGGAAGGAAAAGTGGCCATCGTCACCGGATCCGGGCGCGGTATCGGCGAGGCAGTGGCGAGGGCCTACGGCGCCCAGGGCGCCAAGGTGGTGGTTGCGGACATGGATCTGGAAAACGCCGAAAAAGTGGCCGCGGATATCCGCAAGCAAGGCGGCCAGGCCATGGCTGCCGCGTGCAACGTGGCCGAACGGGCCCAGGTAGACCAGATGGCGGCGGAGGTCAAGGCCAAATTCGGCCCGGTGGACATCTTGGTGAACAATGCCGGCATCACCCGTACCGCCATGCTCCATAAGATGACCCCGCAACAATGGAACGAAGTTATCGGAGTGCACCTGACCGGCAGCTTCAACATGCTGCAAGCCGTGGTGCAGGGCATGATCGATCGCCGCCAAGGCTGGATCATCAACGTGGTTTCCACCGCCGGTATCGTAGGCACCATCGGCCAGATCAACTACGGCTCCGCCAAGGGCGGCCTGTTGGGTTTCACCAAATCCGCCGCCAAGGAATTGGCCCGCTACAACAGTGTGGTGAATGCCGTTGCTCCCGGCGCCGCCACTCCCATGACCGAAACCATTCGCACCGATCCCCGCTTCAAGGACACCTACCTGGCGCGGGTGCCCCTGGGCCGCTGGGCGGAGCCCGCCGAGCTGGCGCCGGTATTCGTGTTCCTGGCCTCACCGGGCGCGAGCTACGTCACCGGACAAATCCTGGGCGCCGACGGCGGCCTGTCCATCCACTAAGAGGCCGTTTCAGAGTTACCGAAACGGCCCTTGACTTAGGGGAGCATGAGGGGAGGTATCTCCTCATATTGTAATGAGCTCAAACAGAAGCGGCGTTGCCGCCCACGTCGGACATCCCGAGGCCCGCGCCCCAGGATGTCCGTTGCGCTTCGACGGCCGGCGCTTGAAATTGACCCATCCACCAAAGAGAGAGAATCATGGCGATTAACTACGAAAAGCTGATGGCGTGGAAATTCCCAGAGGTCGAGCAAACCTACAGTAAGCGCGACACCATGCTTTACGCCCTGGGGCTGGGCTTCGGCGCCGACCCGGTGGACGAGAGCCAGCTCCAATATGTCTATGAGGAAAACCTCAAAGCCTTGCCGACCATGGCTGTGGTGCTGGGTTCCCCAGGCTCCTGGATGCGCAATCCGGAATCCGGCATCAATTATCTGAAAGTGGTGCATGGCGAGCAGTGGCTCACCGCCCATAAGCCGCTGCCCCAGGAAGCCGCCGTGGTGGGCCATACCCGCATCACCAGCGTCATCGACAAGGGCGAAGGCAAGGGCGCGGTGGTGTACATCGAGCGCAAGCTCTATAACAAAGCCAACGGTGACCATCTTTCCACTATCGTGTCATCCACCTTTGCCCGGGGCGACGGCGGCTACGGCGGTCCCTCCGGCCTCGCCCCGCCGCTGCACACCCTGCCCGAGGGCGCCCCGGAAAAAACCTGCGACCTCGCCACCCTGCCCCGGCAGGCCCTCATCTACCGGCTGAGCGGCGACTATAATCCGCTCCACGGTGATCCCAAGGTGGCCAAGGCCGCCGGTTTCCCCATGCCGATCCTGCATGGCTTGTGCACTTACGGCACCGCCGCCCACGCGATCATCAAGACCTGCTGCGGCTATGACGCCAGCCGGCTGACCGGCTTGCAAGTCCGCTTCTCCGCCCCGGTCTACCCGGGGGAGACGATCCGCACCGAAATGTGGAAGAACGGCGGAGTCGTCTCGTTCCGGTCTAAAGTGGTGGAAAGGAATGTGATGGTGCTCAGCAACGGGCGGGCGGACACCCGGGAATAGAACCGCTGCCGGCAGAATCATTTTTTACTTTGAGAGGTAGACCATGAGTCAGCAAGAAGACCCGAACCGGATGCTGCGGGATGCAGTGACCGCTTTCGCCGCCCGCGACACCAGCATCGCCCGGGTACGCCAGTTGCGCGATACCGCGCCCGGCTTCGACAAGGCCGTGTGGAAAACCATCGCCGAATTGGGCTGGACCGGCATCATGATCCCCGAAGAATACGGCGGCATGGGGCTGGGGCTGGGCGAAATGGCGGCAGTGTTGGAGGAATTCGCCAAGACCCTGTCGCCGGAGCCTTTGAATCCGTCCTCGGTGCTGGCCGCCGCGGCCCTGCTTCACGGCGATAACGAGGCGCTCAAGAAAAAACTACTGCCCGGCATCGCTTCCGGGGAAATTCTCCCCGCCCTGGCGTGGCAGGAAGCGGAAGGGGGCATCGATCCGCTGGCCATCGCCACTCGCGCCGAGGGCGGCGCCTTGAACGGAGGCAAGCGCTTCGTTTTCCCCGCAGATGCCGACGGCTATCTGGTCTCGGCCCGAAGCGGCAACGGCCCCGCGGTGTACTGGGTGGAGAAGGGAACCGCCGGCCTCACCGTGGAGTACGAACCGCGCGCCGACGGCACCCGCTGCGGCCGCATTAACCTGAAAAACGTCAAGGTTACCGATGCGCAATTGGCCGCCTCCGGAAAAACCGCCGGCGCCGCTTTGCAGCGGGCCGTGGATGAAGCCACCATCATGGCAGGGGCCGAACTGCTGGGGGTGATGAGCCGCGCCCTGGAGATCACCCTGGAGTACATGCGCATCCGGGTGCAGTTCGGCAAGGCCATCGGCAGCTTCCAGGCCCTGCAGCACCGGGCGGTGGATTTGTTTATCCAGAAGGAGCTGTCCTTCTCGGTGCTGCGGGATGCCTTGCTGCAAACGGCCGCCGATCCCTCCGGCCTCGGCCTTTGGGCCAGCCGGGTCAAATCCCGCTGCTCGGAAGCCGGCATGCGCATCGGTCGCGAATCGATCCAGATTCATGGCGGCATCGGCTTTGCCGACGAATGCGACATCGGTCTGTATTTGAAGCGCGCCATGGTGCTGTCGGCTTGGCTCGGCAACGGCGCGGTGCATCGCCGCCGTTATGCCGCCCTGGCGCCGGCGGAAGCAGCCGCATAGTTTACGTCCTTTTTTCAGGAGTCATCATGCAAGCCCAAGATTGGGACAAAATGGACGACGAGGCCTTCCGCCTCGAGGTCCGCGGTTTTTTTCAGAAGGAATACCCGGAGCGCTTGCGCTTTCCGGCCTACCACTTGCGCTGGGCCGACACCAAGGATTGGTACAAGAAGCTTGTCGATAAGGGCTGGGCCGCGCCGGGCTGGCCCAAGGAATGGGGCGGCATGGGCCTGTCTCCCAGCAAGTTGCTCATTTTCATCGAAGAGCAGGAACGCCATGGGGTCGCCCGCACGCCAGACATGGGCATCATTTTATTGGGCCCGCTGCTCATCAAGTTCGCCACCGAGGAGCAGAAAAAGCAATTCCTTCCCCCCAGTCTGCGGGGCGAGTACATCTGGTGCCAAGGCTATTCCGAGCCCAACGCCGGCTCCGACTTGGCCGGTCTCAAGGTCGAGGCGGTTTTGGACCGCGACGAATACGTGATCAACGGCTCCAAGACCTGGACCAGCTACGCCATGGATGCCACCCACATGTTTATCCTGGCGCGCACCGACAAAAAGGCCAAGAAGCAGGAAGGCATCAGCTTTCTGCTGGTGGACATGAAAACCCCCGGCATCACCATACGGCCCATCCGCAACTTGCTGGGGGTCGAGGTATTCGCCGAGGTGTTCCTGGATAACGTCCGCACCCCGGCCAAATGGCTGGTGGGCAAGCCCAACCAGGGTTGGACCATGGCCAAGGCGCTGCTGGGCTTCGAGCGCATTTCCATCGGCAGTCCCAAGCTGGCCCAAACTGGGCTCAAGCGGCTGGACGCCATCGTGCGGAGCCAGGGCCTCGCCCAGGACCCCGCCTTCATGGATCGCTATACGCAATTGCGCCTGGACGTGGCCGACCTGGCATCCACCTACAGCCGCTTCGCCGATCTGCTGAAACGGGGCGAGACCCTGGGACCCGATGTGTCCATCCTGAAGATCGTCGCAACCGAAACCTTCCAGCGGCTCACCGAGCTGACCCTGGAAGCGGCCGGCGATGCTGGAGCCATCGGCGGCAAGGCGCGGTTTCGCAAGGACTCCGTGGATATCCTGTCCCCGTTTTACAACGCCCGGCCGGCCACCATTTACGGCGGCAGCAACGAGATCCAGCGCAATATCCTCGCCAAGAACGTGCTGGATTTGCCGAGTTGACCGGAATGCCTGGACGCTCCCCGTAACCGAAGCGGTTCCTATCGGGATAGGGAGCAGTCAGTTTACCTGGCCGCTCCCCCTCCCGTACCGCCCGGCATGCGGGCTCGCGCCTGGCGGTTCGAGAAGTTGAGGTCGCCCGAAGTTTTCAGGTTCGGGTAGTGCCGGCCATGCTTCATCGCGCTGTGCTTCAGACTCGACAAGGTGCTCTGCTTGCTTAAATCCTACTGAGGTGCTGCTGATGAACTTTGAATTTTCTCCGGAGCAACAGGCTATCCGGGAGGCCATTCTGAAAATCTGCGCCCAATTCGATGACGATTATTGGTTGAAGAAGGATCGGGAAGGCGGCTTTCCGGTGGAATTGCACCAAGCGCTGGCCAAGGACGGCTGGCTGGGCATCGCCATGCCCCAGGAATACGGCGGTTCCGGATTGGGGATCACCGAAGGGGCGATTCTTGCCCAGGCCGTGACCGAAAGCGGCGCCGGCCTAAGCGGGGGTTCGGCTATCTCCATTAATGTTTTCACTCCGAACGTGGTGGTCAAGTTCGGCACTGAGGAGCAAAAACGCCGTATTCTGCCGCCGCTCATTGAAGGGAAAGTCAAAGCCGCATTCGCCGTGACCGAGCCCAACACCGGCCTTGATACCCTGAAGCTCAAGACCCGCGCCGTGCGGGAAGGGGATCGATACATTCTGAACGGCCGCAAAGTCTGGATCACTACCGCCCAGGTGGCGGAAAAGATGCTGATCCTGGCTCGCACCGCTGCCGTGGACCGGGTAAAGCATCCCACCGACGGGCTGTCGCTGTTCTATACCGATATCGACCGGCGCTATATCACGGTGCGGGAGATCGAAAAGATGGGCCGCAAGGCGGTGGATTCCAACGAGTTGTTCATCGACGACCTGCCGGTTCCGGTTGAAGATCGCATCGGCGAGGAAGGAAAGGGTTTCCATTGCATCCTCCACGGCATGAATCCGGAGCGCATCCTGATTGCGGCCGGATTGGTGGGGATCGGCCGGGTGGCGCTTAAGCGCGCCGCCCGATATGCCAAAGAGAGGGTCGTCTTCGATCGTCCCATCGGCATGAATCAGGGGGTGCAGCATCCGCTGGCCGAGAATTGGATGGAACTGGAGGCCGCCAATTTGATGGCGTTCAAGGCCGCTAGCCTGTACGACCTGGGAGAGCCTTGCGGGGCCGAGGCCAACGCCGCCAAATACCTGGCCTCCATGGCCGCGATGAAGGCTTGCGAAACCGCGGTGCTGACCCACGGCGGCTTCGGCTACGCCAAGGAATATCACGTGGAACGCTATCTGCGGGAAGTACTGATCCACTGGATCGCGCCCATCAGCCCGCAACTGATCAAGTGTTTTATCGCCGAGAAGGTGCTGGGATTACCCAAATCGTATTGAGGTGAACATTTGCGGTAAAGTAGGAGCCTGGAATGAACGTAAGTACCGTATCCGCACTTTGGGAGCCAAATCAGATTCATTGCGCGTGCACCGGCCTGCCGATACAGGGGCGCCTGGCGGATTGATCTTCGTATCGCTTCGCTTTCACCACCCCAACCGGAGGACTCCATGAACTACAAGACCATCAAGCTGAAGGTGGACGGCGACGGCGTCGCTTATCTTACCCTGGCTCGCCCCCAGGTTCACAACGCCATGAGCATCGAGCTGGTGCGGGAGCTGCGCGCCGCGCTGCGGGCCATCGCCGACAACGCCCGCGCGCGGGCGGTGGTGGTTACGGGCGAAGGCCAGAGTTTCTGCGCCGGCGGCGACTTGAATTGGATGAAAAGCATCATGAGCCAAAGCCGTGCCCAGCGCACGGCGGAATCGAGTGAATTGGCCGACTTCCTCTATGAATTCGACCATTTGCCCAAGGCGGTGATCGGCCGTATCAACGGCCCGGCCACCGGGGGCGGCTTCGGCCTGACCTGTGCCTGTGACATCGCCATCGGCTCCACCACGGCCCGTTTCGCCCTGACCGAAGCCAAGCTTGGGCTGCTGCCCGCCAACATCGCGCCCTACGTGGTGCGGCGCCTGGGGCTGGCCCGTTCCAGGCGGCTGGGACTGGGAGCCAAATTCGTCGACGCCGTGGAAGCGGAACGCCTCGGCCTGCTGGACCGGGTGGAGGCCCCCGAAAACCTGGACCGGGCGGTAGAGGAAGAGCTGGGATGGATTCTCGGCTGTCCGCCGAGCTCGGTGGCCGCCACCAAGCGGCTGTTCCACTATGTGGCGGGCCGGGAGCCGCGGGATTGCATGATCTATACCGCCGACCGGCTGGCCGACGCCTGGGAAACCGACGATGCCAAGGAGGGCATCGCCGCTTTTCTGGAAAAACGCGCCCCGGCGTGGAAAGTGAAGCGAGGCTAAACTAATCCCCCGCCCTTTTTTTTTAAGGAGAACCGCCCTTGCATTTTGCCCAGCCGACTGAAGCCCACGAATTATTCCGCGCCCGGAACCGCCGTTTTGTCGAGGAGGAAATCGCCCCCCTCGACAAAGCCCGGGAAGAAGCCGGTAAGGTTTAACCAATAATCCCGTTCGAAATCCCGGCTATTTGCTGTAATGGAGGAGCCTGGAATGAACTGTTCAAGGAGGATTGCCATGAGCTCACTGCCCAAATTTGTCGAATTCCACGAGGAAGGTCCCCGCGAAGGCTTTCAGATCGAAAAGCAGATTTATCCGCTGGAGCGGCGAGTCAAGCTTATCGAGATGCTGGCGGAGAGTGGTCTTAAGCAAGTCCAGGTGGGCTCCTTCGTCAATCCCCGGGCCGTGCCCCAGATGGCCGATACCGAGCAACTGTTCGCCGCGATCAGGAAACGCCCCGGCGTCCGCTACACCGCCCTGTGGCTCAACCAGAAAGGTTTCGAGAAAGCGCTCGCCACCCCCGGCGTGGATCTGGACGGCAAAATCCTGTTCTACACCACCGATGTCTTCAGCATCCGCAACAACAATTGCAGCGTCGCCGAGAACCAACAGCGGCAAGCCGAATGGATGAAGCTCTACGCCCAGCACAATATCCCGGTCGAGACGGTCTACGTCATGACGGCTTTCGGCTGCAATTACCAGGGAGTAGTCCCGTTATCGGCGGTGCTGGATCAATTCAAGTTCGCCCTGGATCTGTGCCGCGGCGACAAGCTGCCCCAACTCTATCTGGCGGACACCATGGGCTGGGCCAATCCCGAGTCGATCAAGGAACGCATTGCGGCGGTCCGGGAATTAGCTCCCGCTGCCCGCATCGGCCTGCACTTGCATGATACCCGCGGCCTGGGGCCGGCCAACTTCTACGCCGCCCTGGAAGCGGGAGTGGATTTGTTCGACAGCTCGGTGGCCGGGTTGGGCGGTTGTCCCTTCGCCAGCCACGCCGCCCACACCGCGGCGGGCAATATCTGCACCGAGGACATGGTGCTGATGTGCCAGGAAATGGGCGTGGCAACGGGCATCGATCTGGACAAGCTGATCGCCGCCTCGCAATTCGCGGAACAAGTGATCGGCCGGACCCTCAACGGCAAGGTCATGCACGGCGGGAACCTGGAAAAATACCGCAAGAAAGCCGCCTGATTCTCCCTTACGCCCCCCTTGCATCACGGATGCAAGGGGGGCGTCGCCGTCACTCGCCGCGGAATACCGGCCGGCGTTTGTCCAGAAATGCCCGCGAGCCTTCCTGGGCATCTTTGCTGCTCCACACCTGGGTCTGCAGTTCCCGCAAGGCGCGAATCTCCTCCGGACCGGGGCCTTGGCCGGCCATCAAGACATCGACGATGCGTTTGGCTCCCGCCACCGACAAAGGGGCCGCCTCGATGAGTTGCCGGGCGTAGGCCAACGTTTCTTCCCGCAACCGGGCGCGGGGCACCACGCGATGCACTAATCCCATGGCCAGGGCCTCCGCCGCGGTAATGGTGCGTCCGGTCATGAACAGATCCTTGGCGTTGGCCGGGCCCACCAACTGGATGAAACGCCGGGTGCCTTCCCAAGTATAGAGAATCCCCAGCCGGGCGGGGGGGATCGCCAGCCGGGCCTCTTCGGCGGCGAAACGGAAATCGCAATTGGTCAGCAGATCGCATGCCGCGCCCATGGTCACCCCGTTGATCATGGCGATGAGCGGCTTGCCGATCTGCCGCAGCTTGGCGTAAGCCTCCTCGATGAGTCCCGTTTCCTCCCCCGGCGTGCCCCCGCCGGCGCTTTTCAGCTCGGAGATGTCGAAGCCGGCGCAAAACGACGTGTCGCCGGAACCGGTGATGACGACCACCCGGGTTTGTGGATTCCGGTCTTCGGCAAGCGCCGCGTCGCGTAATTCTCGAAGCATGGTGGGGGACATGGCGTTGCGCTTGTCCGGTCGATGCAGCAGCAGAATGGCGATGCCGTCTTCCCGCTGGACTTGCAGATATTGGTACGTCATGGAACAAGCTCCTGGAAACGTCGTGGGTTGGAATCCGGCTATTTTCCGGCAAATCCTGCCCGAGGGAAACCGGAACATATTTAACGGCGGGAAATTTTTCCTGCCGGTAACTTCAGCCCGCGGCGTAGGCGCAACATGTTTTCCGGCACAATGCCCGGCTGCGGCAAATCGGCGCGAAACCGTCGCCGGCGGCGGCTGAGGAAAATAGCTTGAAACAGCCTCTGGATTGGGCGAGTATGAGGGGACGTGTCCCCTCATGTTGTAACCGGACCTAAGGAGAAATCGATGTTCGAACCCGTTTCCGTCCCGTTCGGGGCCAAGATGCTGTTCAACACCCTCAAGGTCAAACCCGGCGTCAATTTTGATGACGTTGAACAGGCGTTGGGTGATATGTGCAACGTCGTCAAGAATACCTACGGCGGAGACAAAGGAGGCTTCATCTGCGGCCAGGTGTTCAAGTTTTCGGGTTTCGTCTCGGACGAGGGGTCTCTGAACGAATCCAGGACTGCCGACGACCATATCGTTATCGTGACTTATTGGCGGTCTTTCGAGGAGCATGAGAAATCGCATGCCGATAAGACGTTTCTCGCCAAGTTTTCCGCCTTGGGTGAAATGTGCTCCGACAGCAAAGAACTCGGCTACGACATGTTGTGGCAAGGGGAGCCGGAACCCGAATCCTGAGACGCGCGAGCGAGGGCGCCGGCTGCGGCGACCTGCCATCGAGCTAGCTGTCACGCCGGCTTCAAGCTCTGCGCATAGGTGTTCGCGAAGCGCTCTACGGCGTCCCAATCGGTGTACTCGTAGTCTTGCGACGTGTCGGTATTGCCGCCACCCAAGCCGACGAACACGATCATTACCCTGCGCTTGATCGGGCCGTACAAGCTGTACTTGAGCGCTCCGGCGAAGCTCGCGGTCAATTGTGGCTGCCAGCCGGTCTGGCGCAGGAACTTGTCCAGATAACGCTGTGCCGCTTTGGGTTTCGGGCGCGGCCCGCCGGCGCTCAAGCTCACTGAGAAAAAGGCACAGGGCCGGGCGGCAAGAACGTCGCGATGCCGGCGTATCAGCGTGCGCAGGTAAGCCGGATGGCGTCCATAGTGAATCGAAGCGCCGACCATCACGGCGTCATACGCCGCCGGGTCCAACCGCGCCGGATCGATGTCGGCCGGCAGCATTTCCACGCTGTACGCTTTTTCCCGGAGCGCGCGCGCAATGCACTCGGCGATGAGCGCGGTCTGGCCTTCCGTGGTGGCGTAGAGCAACAGGATGCGGGGCATGGGAATCGGCCTCACCAACCCAGTTGCCGCGCGGCCAGATCCTTCATGATCTCCTCGGCGCCGCCGCCGATCATCATCACCTTCACCTCGCGGTAAATGCGCTCCGGCCGCGTGCCGCGCATGAAACCGGCGCCGCCGAGGATCTGCACCGCCTGGTCGGCGCAGAACTGCATGGTCTGGGTGGCGAAATTCTTCAGCATCGCCAGTTGCGCCACCGGACGCTCGCCCTGCTGCATGCGCCAGGCCAGGTCTTCCAGCAGGGCGCGCGCCGCCTCGATGCGCATCTGCATGTCGACGAGCTTGTGCCGGATCACCTGGCGCTCGATCAGGGGCTCGCCGAAGGTGCGGCGCTGGCGCGCCCAGGCGAGCGCGTCGTCCAGGCATACGCGGGCGAAACCGCAGGCGATGGCCGACATGGTCAGGCGCTCCATGTTGAAATTGAACATGATCGCCTTGAAGCCCTGGCCTTCCGCGCCGATGAGGTTCGCCGCCGGCACGCGCACCTCGTCGAAGTACAGCGCCGCGGTGTCCGACGTCCACCAGCCCATTTTCTTCAGCGGCGAGCGCGTGAACCCCGGCCGGTCGCGCTCGATCAGCAGCAGCGACACCCCGGCCGCGCCGCGGCCGCCGGTGCGCACGGCCACGGTGTAGTAATCGGCGCGCATGCCCGAGGTGATGAACATCTTCGAACCGTTGACGACGTATTCGCCGCCTTCGAGGCGCGCGCTGGTGAGCAGCCCGGCCACGTCCGAGCCGCCGGAGGGCTCGGTGATCGCCAGCGCGCTGATTTTCTCCCCCGCCAGGATTTCGGGCAGTACGCGGCGCTTCAGCGCCTCGCTGCCGAAATGTAGGATCGGCGGGGCGCCGATTCCGTGCGAGAGCAAGCTCGCGACCAGGCCGCCGCTGCCCGCGCGGGTGAGTTCCTCCAGCGCGACCAGGTGGTAGAACACATCGGCGGGCGTGCCGCCGTACTCTTCCGGAAAACCGATGCCGAGCAAGCCGACGCCGGCGGCCTTGCGGTAGAGTTCGCGCGGAAACTCTCCCGCCTCCTCCCACGCTTCCACCTGCGGCATGATCTCGTCGCGCACGAAACGGGCAAGCGCATCGCGGAATTGGCGGTGAGCCTCGGTGTAGTAGCGGCGGTCGGGCAGGGTCAAGGTTACATCCTCGGAGTGCGGCTCAAGCGTCCTTGTCCAGCACGACGTCGTCCACGCGCAGGCACGAGCCCGAGACGAAGGCCGCCGCGGTAAATGGACCGATAACGCGGATTCGAAGCGGATAAGGGTGCGGACACACGCCGATTGTGCGGGGCGCGGTCCCGTTCGTCAACGCGCGGCTAGGGGAAGCGAGGCGTCGCATAACGCCTGCTTTCGACGGCAAGAAGCCGGATGAACTTCCTGCTGATGATCGTCCGGTCCGGCCGCAGAGCGGACGTCGCTTAAGATCAGCCATTGGCGCAACGGCATCCTTGCGGCTAAAATCGAAGCCTGCGTATTGTTGGGGCAAGAAAGCATATTATGGGGGAACCTCTTTCTGTCGATTTGGATCAGCCGCCCGGCCCTCGATGTTCCACGCCGACCTATTTCTTCGATAGCGACACGCCGGCGCTGGCCGCTTTCGCCCGAGCCACGGCAGGAGATGCGGCAACCCCGACGGAGAAAGCGGTGCGCCTTTATTACGCGGTGCGGGATCGCATCCGTTACGATCCGGCGTTTTGCAATCTGAGCCGGGAACAATTCCGGGCCGGCGCGGTGTTGGCGCAGGGGCGCGGATTCTGCATTCCCAAGGCGTTGCTGCTGGCCACCCTGGCCCGTGCCCAGGGCATTCCGGCCGCTCTGGGCTTGGCCGATGTCCGCAATCATCTATCGACTCCCGAGATGCTGGAGGGGATGGATACCGACCGTTTCTTTCACGGCTACACGGTGATGCATCTGCAGGGAAAATGGGTGAAGGTTTCCCCGGCGTTCAATCTTTCCATGTGCGAGCGCTTTCGGGTGCTGCCCCTGGAGTGGGACGGCAAGCAGGATGCCTTGCTGCATCCTTACGATGCCTTGGATCGCCGGCACATGGAATACCTCGCCGATCATGGGGTAATCTGGGATCTCCCCTACGAACTGGTGATGGCCACCTTGTGGGCGCGTTTCCCCGGCTACATGGCGCGGCTGGCCCAGGGGGAAGGCGGCCGCGTCCAGCCAAGCCGGGTAGCGCCAGCCACGGCTGATCCGGCGGCGTTTTTTCCGCCGGGAGGAGCGTGATAAATCTCGCACGACTGCCTGTCATGGCGGCCCGCTCTCACGGCGAGCGGCCGGCGGTATGGCCCTTACGTCTACCGAGCAGGGCGTGGCGATGCTATCCTCGGTTCTGAACAGTCCGCGCGCCATCGCCGTCAACGATCATGCGCGCCCAGATTCGTACTGGTCGGGGGAGACGACACTCGCCGGCTGGAAAGTCCGCTTGCGTAATCGCTGAATTTCCGGACCCGACCCAAACCAGCCGGTCGATCTCCTCTGAAGCGGACGTTTAACGTCGTGGTGAACGGCGGACCAGCGCGGTATTGAAATATGGGAGGACGCTAGCGGCCCGTCCGTTCCACCTAAATATAGGTACTCCGTGACTGCGATGACGCAAGAGTTTTCCACGGTGCCGCGCGCGTGGCGCATGCCACGCACACGAGCGCGCGGCGCGGTGGGAAACTCGGAGTTAGCCGTCTTTCTCATGGGATCTCAACTTCCGTGTAGCTCCCTTCGGAAGCAGCGTCAACTGCACCAACAACCTCAGCAACAGCGCGCTGGATGCGTGGCCAGCTCGGCGTGGAAAGCACGACAACGGCGATGCGCCGAGACTTCAGGTTCTGTTGATACTTGAGGTTCGAGTCCGTCGTAACGAGTACCTCGAAGCCTTGCTTTTCGGCTGCGTCGAGTAACTCACCGTTCTTCAGTCTCGACCATTCGCGCTCGTAGACGGTCGTCACTTCGTGGCGCGTCAGCGACTGCCGCAGCGGGACAGGGGTGCCCTGGTCGAAAAGTATGCGCACTTACGCGGGAGCCAATGCACTCCGCGCGGCGTGCTCCAAGACCGTGCGAACCTGCTCCAGCGTCACGCCAGGGAACCACTCCACAAACTGGGACACCAGCGCACCGTCTTCAAGATTTTCAAACAGCGCTGCCACGGGCACGCGGGTACCACGGAATACCCAGGCGCCGCTGACGCGTTCCGGGTCGCGCTCCACTGCTGGACAGGAGGACCAGTCAATCATGGCGAAATAGTACCACCGCGGGATGAAGACGGCTAACGAGGCTGTGCAAAAACCCCTTCGCGAGCGAAAGGGGGTGTTTTTCAGGAGTCCTTGAACCTCTCCCAAGTACGCGATCGTCGATTGTAGAGCGATCTGAGAGACCGTTTGGTGAGTGAATTCATCGGAAATATCCGTGCCAGGGTTTTTGCACAGCCTCAACGTGGTGCTAAACGGCGCGGCGCTTTTGGCCGCGTCCGCTTGAGCGCGAAGTTAGAGGTTGCGCATGGTGCTCCGCGTAGGCGTCAAGTAAGCGTCGGATCATCCGCTGATACTGGGTATTGTGCTTCAGGGCCTGACTCTTGAAGAAGGCGACGCTGCGTTTGCTCAGGGCAAGCGTTACCTTGACCCCGTCATCGCGGAAGACGAGATCCTCCGGACGAGGAAGAAAATCGGAAACAACCTCAGGGTTTCCGAGTGGCTCGTTTGTGTACCTTATTTTCCCGCTCATAGATTTGCTTTCCTTTGCGCCAATAACCTGCCCCGAAAATACGGATCATGTCGTCGCGATACACGAACCTGACAGTAATGACTCCGTCTTCCACAAGGCCGAAGCAAAAGTGCCGCTTCTCATTTGAACTATGTGAAAGATCTTCTGCTATCACGCGCTTCGGGTCAGCGAATGCGAACTGCGCCACGCCGAACGCAACGCCGTGC
This sequence comes from Betaproteobacteria bacterium, assembly GCA_016234705.1. Taxonomy (GTDB): domain Bacteria; phylum Pseudomonadota; class Gammaproteobacteria; order Burkholderiales; family SG8-39; genus 2-12-FULL-64-23. The sequence goes on from JACRAS010000116.1 coordinate 24,993, forward strand.
TTGTCCTGGTTTTCCTGGTCCTTCTTTGCATCCCACTCGAACCTGGTCTTTGCCATCAAAGAAGGTTAGCACAAATATGGGTGGATAGCCATATTATCGTATGGCGAATCGGAGGCGGTTATCGCGAGCTCTAACGCCAGCCATCACGCGCCGCCCTTGGCGGTCGCGTGCACAGCTCTGTTATGCGGGGGCTTCCCATTGAGATTGATCCCGGTCTCCCGGCGGTGCTTGTTCCAGGTCTTCTCCAAGAACTTGACCTCGTTCGCCGGCACGATGCCGAAGCGATTCAGGGCAAGGATGGTCGCCCGCACAGAGACGCCCCTCGCGCCCTGGACCATGGGTTCGTTACAGCACGGGCACAGCGTCGAGGTCGTCACAGGTTGGAGGTTCCGCAATTTCCGAATCCCCTTCAGCATGTCGTCCAGTTGATCACGCAGTGCGATGATCTCCGCCCAAGACATCTCCGGCCGCCAGTCAGCCCGAAGAACCTCGACCATTTCTGGAAACCAGGTACGCTGTCGGTCACCGGATGCCATTCAACCACTCCTACTGCGGGGCATAACGTAGAAGCCAGCGGCGCGCGGACGCTGACTTTCGCATGGCGTGGCGCTTCTCGCGCGTCCGCTGCGCTGCCAGGTTATGCCTCGGGCTCATTCGGAATCAGCGCGAGCAAGTCAGTGACTCCAACATCCCGACCCGCCTGGTATAACAGTGTCGTCGCTTGTCCCCGATGATGTGTCTGGTGATTGAAGAAGTGAAGCACCAGGCTGGAGAACTTTCTGTGCCCTACGACACCTTTTGAATTTGTATACTTCAAGACGTGCCCCATATCATCCTCTGTCAATGACGCAGCCCACTCGTTTACGGTGTTGTCCAGGAGCTTTCGGTGTCCGGACAGTGCTGCGAAATCCGCAAACAACACCTGATCCAGGGACGAAGGCATTGCCAATTGGCGGACAGGATCAAGCGCGATGTGACCGGCAGGGTGCGTCGCGAAGCGCTTCAGCCAGATCGTGTCTCCGACGACAATGTGATTTAGCGTGCCGAGCAGTGACCCAAAAAAAGCCTTTCGATAAGCCGCAAGTTCTTGCGGTGACAACTTTTCGGCGGCCTCATAAAGCCTCGCATTCATCCATTCGTTATACGAGGCCATCAACACGATATGGTTACAGAGACTCATCGGACGCTTTCCATAGAGGCATAACGTTGCGCATAACCGGGCCGAAACGGCGGCGCGCAGCGCCGCTGTTGAGGATCCGTGTTCATGCGCGGGTTGGGCCGTTCAAAGGAGCATGGACCCATTAGAGGTCTCGCGTGTAGCGCTCGTGCAACTCGGCTGGCCGAACCGCACGCTTCCTCATCCGGATGTTAAGCAACTCGACGGCGACTGAGAACGCCATGGCGAAGTACACATAACCCTTCGGAACATGATGATCAAACCCGTCAGCGATCAACACGACGCCAATGACTACCAAGAAAGCGAGGGCAAGCATCTTAATCGTCGGATGCGCTGAAACGACGCGGCCGATCCCGCCAGCAAAAGCCATCATTAGCAGCACGGAAACAATGACAGCTGCGATCATAACCCCCACTTGGTCGACCATTCCTACGGCGGTAATGATCGAGTCGAAGGAGAAGACAAGGTCAATAATCGTGATTTGAAGGATAACGGCGGAAAACGTGGCACGCACCGCCGTCGAAGCTTCACCCCTTTCGCCCTCCAGTAACTGGTGGATCTCCTTTGTACTCTTCCAGAGCAGGAAGAGGCCGCCACCGATTAGTATAAGGTCGCGACCAGAGATCTCCTGCCGGAATAGAGAGAATAGTGGCTCAGTCATTCCAACAATCCAGGAAAGTAGGAATAGGAGCCCTATGCGCATGAACATGGCGAGGAACAGGCCGATCCTGCGCGCCAGGTCACGGCGCTCCTTCGGCAGCTTGTCCACTAGGATCGAAATGAAGATGACATTGTCGATTCCGAGCACGAGCTCGAGAACCGTGAGCGTAAGGAACGCGATCCACACCTGCGGGTCGGAAAGCAACTCAATCATGTGACCTCTCTAACGACCCAACGAATGAAAGGGACTTCCCCGTCCCACGGTTGCGGCGGAAGCCGCGAACGGCAACAAGTGCCATGATGGAATTTTCGCATCACATCAAAACCACGAAAGGGGAAGTCCATGAGCATTATCACAGTTGGGATCGATCTCG
>JACRAS010000117.1 GCA_016234705.1 Betaproteobacteria bacterium
CCATGAACTTGGGCAAGGCGGTTGCGGCCAGAATACCCAGAATCACGATCACCACGATCAGTTCGATCAAGGTAAAGCCTGATTGTTTTCTCATTATTATCCCCCTGAAGTCAAACACCACAGGTACACGAGCGTCCTTGGGTCCGGCCTGTGCGTTCCTTGCCCGATCAGCAGCCGCCGGTAACAACCGCTCCGACTTGAGCCGGCAAGGTCGTCGTAGCCGCGTTGTAAGAAAAGCTGCAAGTGCCGGGTGTCGGCGCATTGGCCACCTGGATAAATATGGTGGCGGCAGTCGCGCTGGCCGTATTGTAGTCCGCAGACAAGCCGGCCGCGGCGTAGATGTTTGACACGTTGCCCGCGCCTCCGGCCGCGGGATAGCCGTTGAGCATGGCGATCGAAATCCCGTCCAGCGTGATACCCACGTTGGAGGCCAGTCCCTGGGACGTCTGCGTGGCGTAGGCGATGTTCATCGCCGAAGCGACCGCCCCGCGCGCGCCCTGGAGGGTGGAAATTCTGGCGCCGCTCTGGATGCCCATGAACTTGGGCAAGGCGGTTGCGGCCAGAATACCCAGAATCACGATCACCACGATCAGCTCAATCAGCGTGAAACCCGCTTGTTTCTTGAACATGTCATACCCCCTCATTGCTTCGGACAACGACTTGAAGAATAAACCATAGCTCTTTGTCTGGCAACAGAAATCGACCTTGCCTAACATTATTTGACAAAGCGCGATCTCGATCCAATCCCGAGCACCTTGGCCACCCGCCGCCCGAATTCCTCGCCCAGACCGGAACCGCCATGCGCATGCGGGTTAGAACCAGACATAGGGCTGGACCGGCGCAATACTGACCGCGCTCAGCACCTTGCGCGGCGGCGCGCTTGTCTCCGGCACGTTTTCATATTTTATGCTCACCCGGTAGCGCACCCACTTCCTGGCATCAGGTCCGGGCTTGAAATTATCCCCGAGGTTGACGACGTAAATGAGCTCCCGGCGGGTGCGGTCGAAATACCAGTTGCCCGGACGGACGCGCGCATAGGCATCGGCATAGAACTCGCCAACGTAATTGACCGGGTTTTCCTGCAGCCAACTGACCGGGTTTTCATTGCGCAAATTTTCTATTTCCTTGTCGCGCCCGCCGATCATGTAGGAGGCGACGCGCATCTGCAAGGCGCTTTTAATCGCCGCGGCAGTTTGTTGCATCGCGGCTTTTTCGGCGGCCTCCTCGTATAAGCGCAGGCGGTTGAGCAGGATGCCCGCCATCAGGGCCACGATGCAGACGACAACAATCAGTTCGAACAGGGTGAATCCGGCCTGCGTGCGCCCGCGCCAGACGCGCAGCATCAACATGCGGGACAGCGTCGACGGGCGGCGCACCTCAACCCGCCTTCGGGCCGAGTGCGGCTCTGCCGAGATCCCAGATAGGCAGGAACACGCCCAGAGCCAGGATGAGAACCAGGACTCCGAGGAAGGTAATCATGATCGGCTCGATGTTTGCCGAAAGTCCCTTGAGTTCGTAGTCGATCTCGCGCTGGTACATGTCCGCGACCTCCCGCATCAGATCGTCCAGTTCACCCGCCTCCTCGCCCACGGCTATCATCTGCAGCACGATCGGAGTAAACACACCCGTGGCCCGCGCCGTGCGCAGCACGCTCTCGCCGCGCTCCACGCCGTCGCGCATTTGATCGATACGCTGCGCGATGTAGGCATTGTCGACCACCTGCGCCAAAACGGCCAGCGTTTGCACCATGGACATGCCGCTTTTCAGGGAGATGGCGAAGCTGCGGGCGAATCGCGCCAGTGTGACCTTCTCGATGATCGTGCCGGCGAGCGGCAGGCGCAGCTTGAGCTTGTCCCAGTTATAACGCCCGCCCGAGGTGCGGGTGTATGCGCGAGCGCCAATCACGCAGGCGATGCCGAATGCGAGCAGTGCTGGCCAGGATTGCACCATGAAATCGGAAAACTGGATCAGCAACTGCGTAATCAGCGGCAACTCCGACTTGAAACCGGCGAAAAGCTTGGCGAAAGCCGGGATCACAAAGAGATTGATGATCACGAGAGCTATCCCCATGGCCGCCAAGACAAAGACCGGATAGCGCAGTGCCTGCTGCACGCGTTCTTTCATGTCCTTCTCGAATTCGAGGTGGTTGAACAGTCTGAGAAATATTTCCTCCAGGCTGCCCGACATCTCGCCCACGCGCACCATGCTGACAAAGAACTGCGAAAAGACTTCTGGATGGCGGCGCATCGAAGAATTGAGGTCGCGGCCGCTGTCCAGGCTGACGCGCAGATCCTGCATCACCTTTGCCATGGCGACGCTCTTGGCCGCTTCCTGCAACCCGGCCAGCGCGCGCATGATGGGCACGCCGGACTTGAGCAGCGTGTACATCTGGCGGCTGAACAGCAGCCTGTCGTCGAGGCTGATGCGCTGGGCGAATAAGCGCCCGAACCAGCTATCGTGCCGGGCCGTGCTCGGCGCGGCCGCCGGCGCGATATCGATGGGCGCTATCCCGGTATGGATCAGTTGGTCGGCTACCGCGCCCGAGTCGCTGTCCTCGAGTACGCCTTTTACCAGCTCGCCCTTGGCATTCCTTCCCTTGTAGGCGAAATGCGGCATCAGTCCTCGAGCTCGGAGCTGACCCGTATCGCCTCGGACACCGTAGTCTTGCCGGAAAGCGCCAGTTGTGCCGCATGATGGCGCATGCTCTTGCCCGCCATGTGTCTGACCGCGAGCTGGGAAAATTCGGTCGTATCCTCCCGATTCACGCCTGCCGTGAGCGCGGCATCCATTTCCAGCATTTCGTACACCCCGGTGCGCCCGGCATAGCCGGTGAGGTGGCAAAACTGGCAGCCGCGCCCGCGCATCATCTGCACCGGTTTGCCGTCGTCGCGCTCGCTGCCCTGCAGCCACTGCACTTCCTGCTCCGACGGCTGATAAGGCTCGGCGCAGCTGGGGCAGTTCACCCGCACCAGCCGCTGCGCGATCACCGCCTGCAGCGAAGAGGCGACCATGTAGCGCGGCGCCCCCATGTCGATCAGGCGAATGGGGGTGCTGGCTGCGTCGCGCGTGTGCAAGGTCGAGAACACCATGTGGCCGGTGAGTGCGGCGCGCAGGCCGATTTGCGCGGTTTCCGGATCGCGCATCTCGCCCACCAGGATGATGTCCGGGTCCTGGCGCAGGGTGGAACGCAATACGCGCGCAAAAGTAAGGTCGATTTTTTCGTTGACCTGCACTTGGTTGAGGCCGGCCAGGCGGTATTCGATCGGATCCTCCACGGTGATGATTTTCTTGTCGATTGTATTTACTTCGCTGAGCGCTGCATACAGCGTGGTGGTCTTGCCGCTTCCGGTCGGCCCGGTCACGAGCACCATGCCGGTGCTGCGCCGGATGATTTGCTGCAGGCGCGCCAGCAGTTGCGGCGGCATGCCCAGGCCGTCCAGGCCCTGCACCCCGGTGCTGCGATTGAGCAGCCGCATCGCCACCGATTCGCCGTATTGCGTCGGCATGGTCGATATGCGCACGTCGATACGCTTGTCTCCTATGCGAACGTTGAAGCGGCCGTCCTGCGGCAGGCGTTTCTCCGAAATGTCCAGGCCCGACATGAGCTTGACCCGCTGCACCAAGGCGGGGGCGATCTTGATGTCGGATTCGGTCTGCAGTTGCAGCATGCCGTCGATGCGAAAACGTATCTGCAGCAGGCTCTCCTGCGGCTCGATATGCACGTCGGACGCGTTCACCTGAGTCGCATCCTCGAACATGGTCTGCAACAGTTTGACCACCGGCGCATCCTCCCCGCCCGGCTCGACATTGATCGCGCCGAAGTCCACGGCGTCGCCAATGTCCGCGCCCAGCTCGCGCGCGAGATCGGTCATCTTCTCGGTGTGCCGGTAGATGCGGTCTATGGTTTCGAGCAGCTGGTTCTCGTTGACGAGGACCAGCTCGATATCGCGCTTGAGCAGGCGCACGATTTCGTCAAAAGCGAACAAGTCGGTGGGATCGGCCATCGCCACCAGATAGGTGCTGACCTTGTCTTCCAGCAACAGGGCGCGAAACCGGCGCGCCTGCATCTCGGGCATCGCGCGCGCCACCGCCAGGTTGATGTTGTAGTGCTTGAGATTGAGGTAGGGAATTTTGAGTTGCTTGGCCAAAGTCTCGGAGATACCCTCCTCCGTGGCGAAGCCGTTCTCGATCAACACCCGGCCGAGCTTGCGCCCGCTGCGCTTTTGCTGATCCAGGGCTAGACCCAGCTGCTCCTGGGAAATCAACTTTTCCTGGACGAGCAGATTGCCGATGCGAATTTTCTCTGGCCTGGCCATGTATTCATCCTAAACCGGACAAGCCGGAAACAAGATTTCTACGACAAAAATGAACGCAATGAGAACAGAAAATATTTATCCACGACCTCGGCGTTGAACGGTTTTGAATCACACGCGTTCATGAACCTGTCTTTTATAGACAAATCCTGAACTTACCCTCAGTTTCTGTCAACCTGCTTTAGCATTTCGCGGGCTTTCCGCGCGATTTTCCCCAGCGCAGCCGGTTCCTGTTGCGCCGCTTTTTCCATTATCGGCACGTACTCCTTCAAGCGGTACGGAAACACCGCTACCGCCCGGTCCAGTTGCGCCAGCGCGGCGTCGCGCTCGCCGTTCAAGCCCAGCAGCAGTACCTGACGGTAGGCAAGCTCCGGCACCGGCAGAAGTCGCAGTACGCGCCGGTTCAACGCCAGCTTGTCCTGAAGATTGTTGCGGTCGGCAACGATGATGCCGGCGTAGGTCAGCTCGACATAGGGCGCGAGCAGCGTATCCCGATGCAGTTTCAGCAACGCCTCGTTGCGCGCGACGATCTCTTCCCGATTCTGCGGCAAGACGCGCGGATACATCGCGAGTTCCAGGTCGCGGTAAGCGAGCAGCAGGTTGCCCAGAGTGAGAAAACCGGCCACGAGCATCACCGGAAACGCGAAGCGCGACAGCGCCGTAAGGCGCAGGTGGACGCAGCGCTGGCTGCCGATGCCAAGCAGGATTCCAGCCACGCCGAGGAAGTTGGCGTGCCACAAGGGATACTCGATCATGCTGTGCACGAATAGCACCGACAGCAGGCACAACATCCACCAGTTTTCGGCAGTCGCGCAAATGCGCCGGCGCAACGCGAGCAGCCACCCCACTAGCCCTGCGCACACCAGCCCCGCCCCGATGAGCCCGGTTTCGGCCAGCAGTTGCATCAGGGCATTGTGCGCATTGCGATCGTAATTGGGAATGTGGTAACGCGACAGTTCGGCGGCCTGCTCGAAGAACACGCCGGCATACTGGCCGAAGCCGACGCCGAGCACCGGCTGCTTCGCCAGCATCAGCAGGGCCTGATGCCACATGTAGATGCGCGTGCCCAGGGCCGAACCGCCCGCATCCGGCAATACGCCGCGCGCCAACTCATCGACAAAGCGATCGATCGGCGTAACGGGCGCAACGGCGGCCCCCGCGGCGAGCAACGGCCTGGTGGCAAAGCCGTAATGCGCCAGCGCGAATTGCAACAGTCCGAACAGCGGCAACAAGAGGGCGAGCACTACGGCGGCACGCCGCAGCGCCGGCTGCTCCGAGCGTGAGCGAAACCACAGGCCGATGGCCAATGCCGCCGGCAGATAAAGCCAGGTGGCACGCGAGCCGGAAAGCGACAGCGCGTAGAGAAAAATTGCGGCGCAGGCCGCGGCCGCAACCCAGCTCAGCCGTCCTTTGATCTGCAGGTAGAGCGCGGAAATCAGCGCCAGGCTGACATAGTCGGCGAAATGGTTGTTTTGCCCGAAATTGCCATAAGCGCCCCCTTTAGTCGCGCCCAGACTCGCGACCAGGGAACCAAACCACAAATCATTGCCGTAGAACTGCACTAGCGCAGCGCCTGAGTTCAGCAACCCGCCCAACACCAGCATCGCCGCGAGCCAGGCGACCAATTCTTCCATGCCGCAGGATTTCGCCAGCACCCGCGCGAGCCAGACCAGCCATGCCGCCCAGATCACATATAGCGCGCCCAGCATCGACAATTCCGGATAGGCAATGTCGAGCCAGACGAGTTGCAGCGGCAGCAGGGCCGCAAAACCAAGCAGCCACAGCACCAGCGTCGGGATTTCAACCTCGTCCCAGAAGCTTTTCACCGACAGCGGCAGCAAGGCGGCCAGCCCCAGCGCCAGGGCCAGCCATTCCGTGTAGAAATTGGTCAGCGGAAAGAAGTGGTACGGATTCAGGAACGGCAGCAAGAACATGAGCCCGACAAAAACGAGGCTGATGCGTGCCGGAATGCGTGGAAGCAAGTTGATTACCAGAGTCGGAAATTAGGAGCGCGTTTCGGAACGAACCCGCAACCGCCGGTCCATCCGGGCGCGACGGAGAATTTGCTTCGCGGGACGCAAGAGACAGCGGATGCCCTGGCTTGACGCGTCATTCGCGCATGCGCCCATGCCCTCGGCGCGCCGCGGCTCTCAAACAGGAAACTCGCCCGCGCTCGCGCGATCCATGGCGCCTAAGGCCGGACTTTCCCGGCCGTGGTGGCTGGAACCGGGGGCACGCCGTCGGGCGGGGCTTTCCGCTGTTTCGGAACTGATTTTTTTTCGACCAGCGGCGTGGTGATCTCGGTCGAGAGCTTGAGCCTTTCTCCCCGGACCGGCTCAATCCTCTGTTCCAAAGCCGCAGCCTGCACATCGGCTGAGGACTGATGGGCGCCCGAGCGCATCGCGGCCTGCGCCTGGTCCATTAGCAATGCGGCTGCCGTCGCGCCGTGCGTCGGCTGAGGTACGGGCGGCGCGCTCACTGCCTGCTGACCGGCGGACTTGGCCGGAGCCAACTGCGGGGAAGCGTCTGCCGCGCCGGTTTCGGACTGTTGGGTGCCGCTGCGCTTGACCTGGGACTCGTACACCAGCGGGGTTACCACCGACCTCGGCGTGATCTGATACAACACCCAGATGATCCAGGCGATGACAACAATCATCAGGCCGGCGATTATTCGCCAGAACAATTCCCAGTCCTTGCGTGGCTTAGCTTTGACCGGGGCGGCGCCCTGCGGCTGTTGGTTGGTCTGGCTCATGTCAATGCTCAGCCCCGGCGTAGCGGCAAGAACCAACGTCATGCTTGCCTGAATGGAAGAAATCCTGCGTCCGAAATCCGGATCGTGGAACTCAGGCGAATATTACTCCAGACGGCCGCTGCCCGCCTCGCCAGGTCTTCATGCCGCCTTATTTCCGGTGATGGCGGCCGGCGTCGGCGCCGTACTCCCGATGGCACTGCTCGTATAGCCGTACTTGCGGTAGTAGCGGCCGCCGTAGCCTCTATACTCGCCGTAGTACTTGTTCGCCTTATCGATGTCGAGCTGGTTGAGCACCGCGCCAAGGCCGACAAGCGCCGGTTCGTTGACGCGTCTCATTTGAGTCAGGCCATGGCGCGCCAGCGGGTACGGCGTGCTGTCGGCCTTCACCACGTAGAGGATCGAGGTGGCGTATTGCGACAGCACCAGCGCGTCGCTGACAAGCTGCAGCGGCGGGCTGTCGATGACGATCACGTCGAAAGCTTTCTTCAGCGTTGCCATCACTTCGGCGAAACGGTGCGACGAAATCAGCTCGAGGGGATTGAGCGGCACCCGGCCCGACTGCAGCACCCAGAGGTTAGAGTTATCGGCCGGATAAACACACTCGTCGAGCAGCGCGCTGCCCGCCACGAGTTCCGACAAGCCCGCCCGCTGCGCATCCGCGCCGAGCACGCGGGCGATTTTCGGCCGCCGCATGTCCGCTTCCACGAAGAGCGTCTTCTTGATCTGCGAGAACGCGAACGCGAGATTGCACGCGACCGTGGTCTTGCCCTCTTCGGGAAGCGAAGAGGTCAGCAGCACCACCTTTTGCGGCGAATCGATTCCCGCAAGCAGCAGGTCGCTGCGAATGCTGCGGATACCCTCGGCAAACGGGCCTTGGTTTTCATCGATGAACAGGCGCTCGATCGGCACACCCGGCGCCAGTCGCATCCGCGGCAGCACCCCGACCGCCTTGACCTCGAGCTTGGACTCCACCTCGTGGCTCGTCTTTACCGTTACGTCGAGTTGTTCCAGCAGCAGCGCGATCGACACCGCGACCGCCAACGCCACCAGCATCGCGATCAAGACGATGTTGCGTTTGTTCGGTCCGGAAGGAGCCTTGGGCAACTTCGCGACATCGATCACGCGCGCGATTGCCGAGGGCACGTCGCCGGTGTTCGTCTCCTTGGCGCGCTGCGTGAACAAGTCGTAGAGCTGGCGGTTGGATGCCACCTCGCGCTCCAGCCTGGCGAGCGTGAACTCCTTGCGGTTGTATTCTTGACTCTCCATCTTCGCCCGCGAAAGAGCGCGCTCAAGCGATGCCTCGTTCGCCTTGGCGACCTCGTAATCCTTCAATACGCCGTCGACCACCGTGCCGACCTGTCGCCGCAGGTTGTCCCGCACCGCCTTAAGGTCCGACTGCGCCGAAACCATCCTCGGGTGCTCGGGTCCGTAGCGCTTGGAGGCCTCGCTGACCCTTCTCTCCGCCTCGGCCTCGGCCTCCTTGAACCGCGCCATGACCGGATTGTTCTGCACCAAGGGCAATGACTCCAGCGCCGCGCCCGGCTGGCCCTGCCGCGCAGCGTTCACCTGGTTGAAGCGCGCCTCCGCATCCAGGCGTTTCTTGCGCGCATCGTCCAACGCGGACTCAATCTCCTCAAGCTGCCGGATCGCCCCGGAAACCGCGACGCCCTTCGCAACGATGATTCTTTCCCGCTCGCGGAAGTCCTGCAGCGCGCGCTCCGATTCGTTGAGCTTCTGCTTCAGCTCCACTGCCTGATCTTTGAGAAACAACATCGAGCGCCGCGTCGTATCTCCGCGCGCCTCCAGGTCCGCTATGATGTAAATCATCGCCAGCGTGTTCGGCACGCGCTCCGCGAGCACCGGATCGTGCGAATCGAAGGAGAGCTTCACCAGCTGAGTGTTCCTCACCGGCTGAAGGTTGATCTGCCCCATTACCTGCGCCACCACGCTTTCCTCGATACCTTCCTCGCTCGGCGCCGGGCCGGGCGCGGCTGCCGGGAGGAATTGCGCGGGCACCCATGCCGCATACCAGGGCTTCGCCTGCTGGCGCGGATCGTATTCCGGGTGCTTGCTCAGTTGCATCACGCGCACCAGCCTTTCGGCGAGCTCGCGCGACTTGATGATTTCGAACTGCGTCAGGAAATAGTCGCGTGTCGTGCCACCGAAGGCTTCGTACAAGTCCTGGTTCGACACGACTTTCGGCTTGCCCATTTCGACCATGACGGTGGCGGTCGCGCGATAGACCGGCCGCAGGCTCGAGGCGTACATCGCCGCCAGCATGCCCACGGCGATCACCACCATGAGTATGCCCCACTTGTAGCGGTTGAGCGTGCGCAGGTAGCGCACCACGTCGGGCGGCGCCGGATCTCCCTGGATCGGCGTAAAGGCGGGCGGCTGCAACTCCCGGCTCGAGACCCTATTCATAGGTTTGCTCAATTCAGACGCAGGGGTGCGGTGAGGACGGTGAAACAGCGCTTGGTACGCAAGCGCAATCCGCTATTTTTCAGTATATTTGTCATGTCCATAAGCGAGCGTATCGACCGGAACCTGCGCCGGTGTCTGCGTTAGCAGCTTGCAATCTACATTATTCCCTTGTTCTTACAAGACCCTGCAGCATCTATTTGACAAAGTTTTACAGATTGGAACCCGATCCGCGCGTGTGCGTGTATCAGCTCGCTGTCGACCGGCTGCGCGTGCCGATGGAGGCCATCGGTTTCGTCTCGTCCAACTGCTGGGACGCCTGCGGCGCCAAATCCTTCGGCTTTCGCACCTATTGGATCAACCGCGCCGGCGCCCCGCTCGATGCACTGGACGTGACACCCGATTACGTTATCGCGCGGCTTACCGACCTTGCGGCGCTGGTCGACTAGCCGGCATCAGGCGGCAGGCGGCGATTATTCGAACTTCGACCGGATTCTGCCGGCCTTCGGCTGCCGGCTTTGCACCGCCGACTGCCTGCCACGACCGGCGGCTGGTATCATATCGCGCAACCCTTTTCCCTCACCTGCACTCGCCCCGATGAATTTCTGTTCCAGCTGCGGCAGGCCCGTCGCCCTCAAAGTGCCCGCCGGCGATACCTTGCCGCGCCACGTGTGCGAAGCTTGCAACACGATCCACTATTCCAATCCGAAAATGGTGATCGGCTGCATCCCGGAGTGGGAAAGCAAAATCCTGCTGTGCAAGCGCGCCATCGAACCGCGCCGCGGCTGCTGGACCCCGCCCGCTGGTTTCATGGAAAACGGCGAGACCACCAGCGAGGCGGCGCTGCGCGAGACGCTGGAGGAAGCCAGCGCGCGCGTCGAGATAGGCGATCTGTTCAGCATGCTGTCGGTGCCGCACGTCAACCAGGTGCACATTTTCTACCGCGCGCGCCTGCTCGATCTCGACTTCGCCCCGGGCACGGAAAGCCTGGAGGTCGCCTTGTTCAGGGAGGCCGAAATTCCGTGGAAAGAGATCGCCTTTCGCACCATCTCAACCACGCTCAGGCACTATTACGAGGACCGTAAGCAAGGGCATTACGGCTGCCATTCCGGCGCCATTTTGCCCCTGAAATGACGCTGCCGCGCAAGCCCCGCGTTATTGCTTTTATCCAAAACCGTGTTTTTGGTACGGATGCGCTTTTCATCCGTACCAAAAACACGGTTGGCGCGCGAGAGCGCGCAATGGCCTGACGCCGACCTCGGCAGACGTCGGAGGATACCTCAAGCTGTGGCGATCGTACTTGCGCGGACGGCGCCCCGTCCGCGCGGATCGCCGATTGCGCACGGATGATGACCCCATCCGCGCGCAATCGGCGATCTTGTATAAAAACAAACCCAATCCGCCCTTGTTTTTATCCGTACAGAAAATGCGGTTGGCTCGGGAAGCGGTTCTCAACAGCCCGTCAGATCTCCGGCGTCGCGTTGATCTTGTGGATCGAAAGGTCGGCGCCATTGAATTCATCTTCCGCATCGAGCCGCAGGCCGACCGTCGCCTTGAGCACGCCATAGACCAGGGCCCCGCCGACCAGCGCAACCACGATGCCCAGCGCCGTTCCCGCCAGTTGCGACATGAACGTCACGCCGCCCATACCGCCGAGCGCCTTGGCGCCGAAGATACCCGCGGCAATACCGCCCCAGGCGCCGCACAGCCCGTGAAGGGGCCATACGCCGAGCACATCATCTATTTTCCAGCTGTTCTGCGTCAAGGTGAACATATTGACGAAAATGAAGCCGGCCACCGCCCCCACTACCAGCGAGGCGGCCGGATGCATCACATCCGACCCGGCACACACGGCGACCAACCCGGCAAGCGGGCCATTATGGACGAAGCCCGGGTCGTTGCGTCCGGCAATCAGCGCGGCGAGCGTGCCTCCGGCCATCGCCATGAGCGAATTGATCGCCACTAGGCCGCTCACCTTGTCCAGCGTCTGCGCCGACATGACGTTGAAGCCGAACCAGCCGACCGAGAGTATCCAGGCGCCGAGCGCGAGGAACGGAATGCTGGAGGGCGGGTGCGCGGTCATGCCCTTGCCGTCCTTGCTGTAGCGGCCGCTGCGCGCGCCCAGGAACAGCACCGCCACCAAGCCGATCCAGCCGCCGACCGCGTGCACGACTATGGAGCCGGCGAAATCGTGGAACTCCTCGCCGAACGAAGCCTTGAGCCAGGCCTGTATCCCGTAATGCTGGTTCCAGGCGATCCCTTCGAAAAACGGGTAGATGAAGCCCACCAGCAGGAAAGAAGCCGCAAGCTGCGGGTAGAAGCGGGCGCGCTCGGCAATGCCGCCCGAGACAATGGCCGGAACTGCACCGGCGAAAGTCAGCAGGAAGAAGAATCTCACCAATTCGTAGCCGTTCTTCTGCGCCAACTGCTCCGCCCCGGTGAGAAAACCCACGCCGTAGGCGATGCCGTAACCGATGAAAAAATAGGCGATGGTGGACATGGCGAAATCGGCGAGGATTTTCACCAGCGCATTGACTTGGTTCTTCCAGCGCACCGTGCCCAGTTCAAGAAACGCAAAGCCGGAGTGCATGGCAAGCACCATGATCCCGCCGAGCAGGATGAACAGTACGTCAGCCCCTGATTTCAGATTTTCCAAGACTCCCTCCCTTGACGTTGGCATTGGTCGAATCGCGGGGCGGACCCGCGAGACGTAGAGCTCATTTGAAGATATTTCGCGCATTATACTTGGCTATCCAAATCGCGCCTTCCGTTGTCGCAAGGCTGCGATGTTGCGCGGACAAGAAGCCGTCCGCGCGGATCACCGATTGCGCGCGGATGAAAAGCGTATCCGCACGCACTCGGCGATCTTGGATAAAAACAACCCCAAGCCGTGGTTGCTTTTATCCGGAACCGTATTTTTGGTACGGATGCACTTTTCATCCGTACCAAAAATACGGTTGGCGCGCGTAGCGCGCAATGACCGCTCTTCGCATGCGACGGTATAGAAGACGCGGTATATAAGAAGTCTTTCGCCGGGTTTGCCGGGTTTGTATCTCCTCGGCGTCATGGACGCACTGAACCACCTTGTGCTAGCGTGCCGCATGCGATAAGAATCAGCGTCCGCGTATCGAACCATGCATTTAACTTTGCACTGCATCCATGATTCCCTGGCTTGAACGCGATGATCCGTTCCCGCCGCCGGCAAGCGCACTGAAACATCCCAACGGCCTGCTCGCCGCAGGCGCAGATCTGTCCCCCGAGCGCCTGCTCGCCGCCTACCGCCAGGGCATTTTCCCCTGGTATTCCGACGGCGAGCCCATTCTCTGGTGGAGCCCCGACCCGCGCATGGTGCTGATTCCGACCGAATTGAAGGTCTCGCGTTCGCTCGCCAAGGCACTGCGCAACCGCCACTACGAAATTCGTTTCGATAGCGCTTTCGAAGCGGTCATGCAGGGCTGCGCTGCCAGGGGCGCTGGTCACGCCGGCGCGGGTGCGGGTGATTCGGGCACCTGGATCAGCGATGACATTCGCGCCGCCTACCAGCGCTTGCACGAGCAGGGCTACGCCCACTCGGTGGAAACCTGGATCGAAGGCGAACTGGCGGGCGGCTTGTACGGCGTGGCCATAGGCCGCATGTTCTACGGCGAGTCCATGTTTACCCGGGTGCGCGACGCATCCAAGATGGCCATGGTGCATCTGGTGCGGCGTCTTGAGCGCCAGCGCTACGGCATGATCGATTGCCAGATGCATACGCGGCACCTCGCCAGCCTGGGGGCGCGCCCAATCCCGCGCAGCAATTTTTCACTAAGACTGCGGGAATTGGTAGACTATGCCGTGACGCCAATGAAGTGGGATGCCCCGGAGACGGACAACGATGTCGCTGCTTAACGATCTGCCGCACTCGGTACTGCAGTTCTACGTGACCGCTCCTTATCCATGCAGCTATCTGCCGGCGAAGCTGGCGCGCTCCCAGGTTGCCACCCCCAGCCACCTGATCTCCAATGAGGTCTACGGCGGGCTGGTAAAGGCCGGTTTTCGCCGCAGCGGCATTTTTACCTACCGCCCCTGCTGCGACGCCTGCCGCGCCTGCGTGCCGGTGCGCATCCCGATAGCGCAGTTTGAGCCGACGCGCGCGCAACGGCGCGCGCGCAAGCGCCACGCCGCGCTCGACGCCATCTCGCAAAGCCTGCGTTTTCGCAACGAGCACTATGCGCTCTACCTGCGCTACCAGGCCCACCGCCATTCCGGCGGCGGCATGGACCAGGACAGCCGCGACCAATATTCGCATTTCCTGCTGCAAAGCCGTGCCAACACGCGCCTGATCGAGTTTCGCGATGCAGGCAAGCTCATGATGGTATCCATCGTCGACATCCTCGAAGACGGGGTGTCCTCGGTCTACACCTTCTTCGAGCCCGGCGTCACCGCCAGCTTCGGCACCTACAACGTAATGTGGCAGATCGAGCAATGCCGCAGCCTCGGACTGCCCTACCTCTACCTCGGCTACTGGATCAAAAACAGCCGCAAAATGGCCTACAAAGCCAATTTCCAGCCAATCGAGGGATTGATCGACGGCGAGTGGCGCGGCCTCGGCGATAACGATTTCGAATAGTTCTACCTGAGACACGGCCCCACGCTCCGAACTGCGGCGCTATTGCTTGCGCGGACGGCGACCCGTCCGCGCGGATCACCGAATGCGCACGGACGATGAAACCGTCCGCACGCATTCGGCGATCTCGGTTAAACCCCGAAGCCGCTTTTGCTTTTATCCTTAGAGCGGCTGCCGGCCGCAACCAAAAACATTCGCGCGGATGTGGCAATTGTTGCGGAGTAATTGCAAAACCGTGTTTTTTGGTGCGGATGTGCTTTCCATCCGCACCAAAAAACGGTTGGCGCGCGAGAGCGCGCAACGCCCGGTCGCGTCATGCATTAGTACCCCGGACGCCTGTACGGCACCACGCCCCTCAATTCCCCCTCTCCCTGTAAAATCGCACCATGCTCTATTCCCTGGCACGCCCGTTTCTGTTCGGGATGGATCCCGAAGCCGCGCATGCGCTTGCCCTCGCCTCGCTCAAGCTGATCGAGCGCACCGGCATGGCTTCGATCCTGGCCGATGCCGGTCCGGCGCGCAGCGTCAAACTCATGGGCCTGGAGTTCCCCAACGCGCTCGGCCTGGCCGCCGGCCTAGACAAGAACGGCGAGTACATCGACGCACTTGCGGCCATGGGCTTTGGCTTCATCGAGATCGGCACGGTCACGCCGCGACCGCAGCCGGGCAATCCGAAACCGCGCATGTTTCGCCTGCCCGAAGCGCAGGCACTGATCAACCGCCTCGGTTTCAATAACCATGGCGTCGAGCGTTTGCTCGCCAACGTCGCGCGGGCGCGTTACCGCGGCGTGCTCGGCATCAATATCGGCAAGAATTTCAACACGCCGATCGAGCGCGCCGCCGACGACTACGAGTTCTGTCTGGCGAAGGTCTACGCGCACGCAAGTTATGTGACGGTGAACGTTTCCTCGCCCAACACCAAGAACATGCGCCAGTTGCAGGGCGCGGACGAGCTCGGCGCGCTCGCCGGAAAACTGAAAACCGAGCAAATGCGCCTGGCGGACGTGCACGGGCGCTATGTGCCCCTCGTGCTCAAAATCGCGCCAGACCTGGACGACGCGCAACTCGGCTCGATTACCAGATGCCTGCTCAAGCACAAACTGGACGGCGTCATCGCCACCAATACAACGGTATCGCGCGAAGCGGTAGCCGGCCTGCGGCACGCTGAGGAAAGCGGCGGGCTGTCCGGAGCACCGCTAGGCGCCGCCTCGACCGAAATCATCCGCAAGCTCGCGCGACTGCTCGACGGCAAGCTGCCGATCATCGGCGTGGGCGGCGTGATGAGCGCCGACGATGCGCGCGCCAAGCTTCGCGCCGGTGCGAGCCTGGTGCAGATCTACACCGGCTTCATCTATCGCGGCCCGGAACTGATCGGCGAAATTCTGCGCGCCATGTCTGAGGCCGCGCCATGACCGAGCGCATGCTCGCCGAGCAAATCGATGCCCTGCTGCCACAGACCCAGTGCGCCAAATGCGGATATAGCGCTTGCATGCCGTATGCCGAAGCCATCGCGGCGGGCGAGGCCGATATCAACCAGTGCCCGCCCGGCGGCGAAGCCCTCATACGCAAGCTCGCTCGGCTGCTTAGGCGCGAGGAAAAGCGGCTCAATCCGGTCAACGGCGCCGAACGGCGGCGCACCGTCGCTCGAATCGACGAAGCGCGCTGCATCGGCTGCACCCTGTGCATCCGGGCCTGCCCGGTCGATGCCATCGTCGGCGCGGCCAGGTGCATGCATACCGTGATCGCCGAGTTGTGCACGGGTTGCGATCTGTGCGTCCCGCCTTGTCCGGTCGACTGCATTGCCATGCTGCCTCTGCCCGACGCGCAGGCGCCCTGGACCCAGGACATGGCCGGTGCGGCGCGCGCGCGCTTTCGCTTCCGTCGCTTGCGCCTTGAACGGGACCTGGCCGAGCGCGCCGAACGCCTTGCGCGCAAAGCCCAGGAAAAGCGGCTGCAGCCGATGCCGGAGGCCAAGAAAGCGATCATCCTTGCCGCGCTCGAGCGCGCCAAAGCGAGAAAGGCCGGCGTCGCGCCGCGGAGCACCGACGAACTCCCGTCGCAGGTCCGGGCCGAGATCGCAGCCGTCGACGCGCACCACGCCGCGGCGAAGAAACGATGAATCCCGCAAAACGACGGGAAATCTTCGGGCGCTTCAGCAAAGCCAATCCCGCGCCGCGCGGCGAACTCGAATACCGCACGCCGTTCGAACTCCTCATCGCCGTGATCCTGTCGGCCCAGGCGACCGATAAGAGCGTAAATCTGGCCACGCGCAGCCTGTACCGGGTGGCGCGCACCCCAAAAGCAATGCTCGCCCTCGGCACGGACGGCCTGATCGCACACATTAAGCGCATAGGCCTGTACCGCACCAAGGCGAAAAACATTCTCGCCACCTGCGAGCTGCTGCTGCACCGGCATGCTGGCAAAGTGCCGCAGGAGCGCGAGGCGCTGGAGCAGTTGCCCGGGGTCGGACGCAAGACCGCCAGCGTGGTGCTGAACATCGCCTTCGGCCATCCGACCATCGCCGTGGACACGCATATATTTCGTGTGGGCAACCGCACCGGCATCGCTACCGGCGAAAACCCGCTCGAGGTCGAGCGCAAACTGCTGAAATTCGTGCCGCCGCAGTTCCACCTGCACGCCCATCACTGGCTAATCCTGCACGGACGCTATGTATGCAAGGCAAGAAAGCCTGAGTGCCCGCAGTGCCTGATCGAGGATTTATGCGAGTACAAAGCGAAAACCCGGGAACAGACAGGAGCGAGGAGCAAGGGCTAAGACTCGCGCCCTCCCTGCACTCCCTGCCCACCCCTCCGATGTTCAACCTTTCCCGCGACCAGGTCAGGCAATTCTTTTTCGAAGCCCGGCGCAAGCAGCGCGAACGCGAAGTGCTCGCGGGGCTGGATAATGTCGCCGTCGGCGCGCGCGCAAGCACCGGCAACCGTCGTATAATGCGTCTTTCATTTCAGGATATTGTCATGCGTTTTCACGGTTCCGCCAACTACATCTCGACCGACGACCTCACCCTCGCCGTCAATGCCGCCGTCACGCTGCAGCGACCGCTCTTGATCAAGGGCGAGCCCGGAACCGGCAAGACCATGCTGGCTGAGGAAGTGGCCAAGGCGCTCAAGCTGCCGATTTTCGAATGGCACATCAAATCCACCACCAAGGCGCAGCAGGGCTTGTACGAATACGACGCCGTGTCGCGGCTGCGCGATTCCCAGCTGGGCGACCCGCGCGTGCACGACATCAACAACTATATCGTCAAGGGCACCTTATGGGAGGCATTCAACGCCGACGAACCCGTGGTGCTGCTGATCGACGAAGTCGACAAAGCCGACATTGAGTTCCCCAACGACTTGTTGCGCGAACTCGACCGCATGGAATTCTACGTCTACGAGACGCATGAACTGGTCAAAGCCAAGCACCGGCCGATCGTGTTCATCACTTCCAATAACGAAAAGGAGTTGCCCGACGCCTTCCTGCGGCGCTGCTTCTTCCATTACATCCGCTTCCCCGACAAGGAAACGATGGAAAGGATCGTCAACGTGCACTTCCCCGGCATCAAGAAGCATTTGCTGCGCGAAGCGCTGGAGGTGTTCTTCGAGGTGCGCGAGGTGCCGGGGCTGAAGAAAAAGCCTTCGACTTCCGAACTTCTGGACTGGCTGAAGCTCTTGCTCGCCGACGACATTCCGCCCGAAGCCCTACGCAGCAAGGACCAGAAGACCATCATCCCGCCGCTGCACGGCGCGCTGCTCAAGAACGAACAGGACGTGCATCTGTTCGAACGGCTGATTTTCATGTCGCGGCACAATCGATGACTGCAACGGCAGATCGCGGCTAGCGCCTGACCAATCATGCTGATCGATTTCTTCCTCAAGCTCAAAGACGCCAAGGTCCCGGTCACGACCAAGGAATACCTCATGCTGATCGAGGGCATGCAAAAGGGCGTGGTCGGCTCTTCGATCGATGATTTCTACTATTTCTCGAGGACCTGTCTGGTCAAAGACGAGGCGAATTTCGACAAGTTCGACCGCGCCTTCGGCGAGTATTTCAAGGGCGTCGAGGCGATCATGGGCGTGGAGGCGGACATTCCGCTCGAATGGCTACGAAAGATGGCCGAACTCAACCTAAGTCCGGAGGAAAAAGCCAAGATCGAGGCCATGGGCGGCTGGGAAAAGCTCATGGAAACGCTCAAAAAACGCCTGGAAGAACAAAAAGGCAGGCACCAGGGCGGCAGCAAATGGATCGGCACCGCCGGCACCTCGCCTTTTGGCGCCTACGGCTACAACCCCGAGGGCGTGCGCATCGGCCAGGAGGGCTCGCGCAACCGCTCGGCGGTCAAGGTGTGGGACAAACGCGAATACCAGAACCTGGACGACCAGGTGGAGCTCGGAACGCGCAACATCAAGATCGCGCTGAGACGCCTTCGCCGCTTCGCCCGCGACGGCGCGCCCGAAGAACTCGATCTGGACGGGACCATCAGTTCTACCGCAAAAAAGGCCGGCATGCTGGACATCCTGATGCGGCCCGAGCGCCACAACAAGGTCAAGGTGCTGCTGTTTTTCGACATCGGCGGCTCGATGGACGACCACGTCAAGCTGTGCCAGGAAATGTTTTCCGCGGCCAAGACTGAATTCAAGCACATGGAGTATTTCTACTTCCACAACTGCCTGTACGACTACGTGTGGAAAGACAACCGCCGCCGCCACTCCGAGCGCACCCCGACCGTGGACATCATGCACAAGTACGCGCACGACTACAAACTGATCTTCGTCGGCGACGCCACCATGAGCCCGTACGAAATCCTGCAGCCGGGCGGCTCGATCGAATACACCAACGACGAGGCCGGCGCGGTGTGGATGCGGCGCATGCTCGACGTCTACCGGAAAGCG
>JACRAS010000127.1 GCA_016234705.1 Betaproteobacteria bacterium
AGTCAGGTTTTCGGGAAAGTTGGCGATGATGCGGCCGGCCAGGGAAATATCGCGGGTTTCGACATCAACACCCGCCGCCTTGGTGAAGGCCTGCACGATAGGCAGCAGCGAGTAGGTAGCCAGTGCCGGCGCTTCGTCAATCTTGGTCCAGTATATTTTTGGTGTAGTCATAATTTTCTCTTTAATTAAATAATCAAAGCGTTAAGAATCTAAGTTAAGAATTTAGATTAGGTGATCGAGCCCAAGCTTAGGCTTAGACTCGACTTGCGCCTAATGGAAAATCCGGGCTTTGTTTAAGCCGCCTTCATCTGGCTGGCGAACAACGAAAGCGCCCCGCCTGCACGGATCATCGGGATATCTTCCTTCCCTTGAGCGAGCTTGAGAGGAATATCGCCGAGACCGGCAACCACCAGTTTGAGCTGGCCGCTTTCCAGGCCGGAAGTGTCGAGTGACACTTTGGCGCCCTGCTGGATGCGATCAAGATCAGCCGGGTTTTCGAAGATCAACCCGAGGATGCCGAAGTTGGCAAGGTTGGCCAGATGGATACGCTCGAAACCCTTGGCCACGATGGCGCGTATCCCCAGGATGCGCGGACACAGTCCGGCATGCTCGCGGGAACTGCCCATGCCGTAGCCGTCACCGGCCACGATGAAGCCATGGCCGCCAGCATCGCGAACTGCCGCTGCGCGTGCGCTGAAGGTCTTGTCGACCTGAACAAAGGTCGCCTGCTTGGCGTATTCGTCCGCGTTGGAACGCAACGACAGGTATTTGCCGGCTGGCTGGATGTGATCGGTGGTGATCTCATTGCCGAGCTTGAGCATGACTTCGCCGGACAGCTTTGCCGGCAGTGGGTCCAGCGTCGGCAGCGGCGCGATGTCGGGGCCGTAACGCATCACCACCTTGGCGGCTTCTGCAGGCGGCAACGGCGCGGTATAGGCACCCATATCGACCACCGGCGGAACTTGCTTGATCGTGAGATCGCCCTTAAACAACGTGCGCGGGTCGGTAATAACCCCCGTTATCGCACCGGCGATCGCAGTAACCGGGCTGACCAGATGCACGGAGGCGCTCTCGGTTCCCGAACGGCCTTCGAAGTTGCGGTTGGCCGTGGACAGCATCACACCATTGCTGGGTGGCGAAAAGCCCTGGCCGATACAGGCGGAGCAGGCGTTCTCCAGAACGCGCACACCGGCGGCATAGAAGATTTCAATATAGCCGGCAGCCGCCAGTTGGCGCGCGATGGCTTGCGAACCGGGCGCAATCGCGGTATCGACCTTGACTTTCTTGCCGCGCAGCAGCTCGCCGACGCGCGCCAGGTTCTCGTAGTTGGAGTTGGTGCAAATGCCGATGAACACCGCATGAATGGGCAACGCGGCATGATTGGATACGGGCTCCATGCCTTTCAGGCGCGGATACAGCGCAATGGTCGGCTCCAGCGCCGACAGGTCGATCTCGACGGTGCGCGAATAAGTGGCGCCCGCGTCCGCAGCCAGCGGCTTGAAATCGCCCGCGCGCTTGCGGCCTTCGAGGTAGGCCTTGGTGATATCGTCGGATGGGAAGATCGAGAAGGCGACGCCTGCCTCGGTGCCCATGTTGCAGATGGTGGCACGATCGGTGACGTTCAGGCTCTTCAGGCCAGGACCGGTGTATTCCAGGCAGATCGCCTTGTTACCCTTGATGCCGATGACCTTGAGCACGTTCAGGATCACGTCCTTGGCGAGCACGCCCGGATGCAGCGCGCCGGTGAGGTTCACCTGCACGACTTTCGGCATTTCGATCTTGTAGGAAGTGCCGGCCATCGCGAAGCTCACGTCGGTGCCGCCCGCGCCCATCGCCAGCATGCCCATGCCGCCGGCGTTGGTGGTGTGGGAATCGGAACCGATCACCGACTTGCCGGGAGTCGCGAAGTCTTCGAGGAACACGCTATGGCAGATGCCAAGGCCGCCGCGCGAAAACCAGCAGCCGTACCGCTTGCTGAAGGTCTCGAGATAGCGATGGTCGTCGCCGTCGATGTAGCCGACCTGCAAAGTCTTGTGATCCACCACGATGACCGAGGTGGTCTTCACGCGATCCACGCCCATTTTCTCGAAGGCCAGCGCGGCG
>JACRAS010000015.1 GCA_016234705.1 Betaproteobacteria bacterium
AGATAGCGCTGCTAGACCGTTACGACACTAAACTGCAGTGCGGCCAGTGCCACGTCGAGTACAATTGCAACCCGGGCACCGACACGACCACCGGAGCGCAGATCGGGATGGCCGACCAGCGCACCAACCACTTCCCGTTCAAGGACGTGAACCAGATCGCCAAGCATTTCACCGATCTCTAGTTCCTCGACTTCAAGCACGCCATCACCGGCGCGTTGCTGTGGAAGGGCCAGCATCCGGACGTGGAAAACTTCTACAACTCCAAGCACCAGAAGGCCGGCGTCGAATGCCATCAGTGCCATATGCCCAAGATGAAGGACGCGAAGACCGGCAAGACCTATACTTCGCATTGGCAGACCAGCCCCAAGAATTACATCAAGCAGACCTGCCTGACATGCCACAAGGACTGGAGCGAGAAGCAGGCTCTGTACGTGATGGATTCGCTCAATGCGCGTTACCAGGGCAAGGTGCGCTAGGCGGAGTACTGGCTCACGCGCATGGTGGACAAGTTCGAGGAAGCGAAGGCGGCCGGGGTCCAGGAGTCGGTGCTCAACCCGGTGCGCGACAAGCACTACGAAGCCGATATTCATTGGGAATGGTGGACGGCGTCGAACGGCGCGGGTTTCCACAACCCCGAAGCTGCGACCGACTCGCTCAACAAGTCGATGGCCATTTCGCAGGAGGCGATCAAGATGCTGGAAGACGCGACCGCGGCCAAACGCGGCGCTGCCAGGACTGCAATGGCCGCGCCGGCGGCAGCCGAGAAGAAATGAGCGGTGCTTAGGCTCCCGGAAAAGGCGGGCGCTGCCCGCCTTTTTGTTGCGGCGCTGGGGTTTGCGCTGGCTGCATCGCTGATTGCGCTTGCGCTTTATTTGAATGCCGATAGTACGCATACGCCGGAGGCCGGGAACCAAGGCCGATCGCCGGTTGCGCAAGCCATCGACAGCGGAGCCGAAGCCGACAGCGAGGTGCGCCGGCTGCGCGCACATCTTGAACGGCAGCCGCGCGATGCGCGGGGCTGGGTGATACTGGCGCGTCTGCAGGCCGACAGGGACCGTTTCGAAGAGGCCGCGCAAGCCTACGATAAAGCGCTCGCCCTCTCGTCCAAGGTCGCCGCGGATCCGGCGGTGTGGTGCGAATACGCCGATGCGCTCGGCATGACGCAGGGAGGAAAGCTGGCCGGCAGGCCGCGCGAACTCATCGAGCGCGCGCTCGCGCTCAACCCGAATCATCCCAAGGCGCTCGAGATGGCGGGCAGCGCCGAATACGGGCAGGGCGACTACGCCTCGGCGCTGCGCTACTGGCGCCCGCTGCTGGCGGCGCTGGAGCCCGGATCGCGCGCGCACACCGAGCTGGCGGCCGCGATCGCCCGTACCGAACGCATTGCCGCGACGGCTCTTCCGGCGCAGCGGCAGTAAACAGCAGAGGCGACAGGCGGGCGGGGCTGCGCCGCCGATTTGCCGGGCGCTAATGCCGGCGCAGCGTTGCCTCTTTGCCCGGATAGGGATAGATTGGCCACGGAAAACCACCATTACCCCGTGATCGACCAAAACTATCTTATCTTGCAAAGGAACCATATGACCGAATTCGACGCCGCCACGCTCGACTGGCAATCGCAGTACAAGCTGTTGATCGGGAGCGTGACGCCGCGGCCGATCGCGCTGGTGACCACGCTCGGCAGCCGGGGGCCGAACGCCGCGCCGTTCAGCTTTTTCAATGGGGTCGGCACCGATCCGGCAATGCTCATGTTCTCGGTCGGCGCCAGGGAAGGCGGCGCCAAGGACACCATCGCCAACATCCTCGAGATTCCGGAGTTCGTGGTGCACATCGTCAGCGACGCGATCAAGGAGAAAATGAATGTATGCGCGATCGACTACCCGCGCGGCGTGAACGAGATCGCCGAGGCGGGCTTCACCGCGCTGGCGTCGAAGAAAGTGCGTCCGCCGCGCATCGCGGAAGCGCCGGTCGCGTTCGAATGCCGCTTACTGCAGAGGCTGGAACTCGGCCGCGCGCCTTATCACGTGGTGATCGGCGAGGTCGTCTACTACCATTTCCACGAAGGTATCGTCGGCCAGCGGTTTCACGTCGACGTCGGCAAGATCAATCCTATCGGCCGCCTCGCCGGCAGGGGCGGGTATACGCGCATTACCGACCGCTTCGAGATGGCACGCTTGCCGGTTCCCGGAGGCAGGTAGGCGAGAACGATCGAGGTAAGAACGATCGAGGTTCCCCGAATCGCGCGGTGGTATTAGAATAGGCGCATGGTCGCAGAAACGGAAACCGCCGCCCTCGATCTTGCCGAGATCCGCGATTTGAAGATGACGGTGTTCGCGCTGCGCGAGGAACTGGAACGCTCGCGCCGCGATACCGGCGAGGCGGTGCGGCAGGCAGTGTCCGGCGCGAACGCCGAAATCGCGCAGTTGAAAGCGACCATCACCGCGCTGCGCGACGAACTGCAGGAGTGGCCGATCAGGCGCGACGAGGCCGCAAGGCTCGCCCAGTCCGCCAATCTGGACGAGATCAAGCAGTTGAAAGCCAGCGTCGGGGCCTTGCGCGATGCGTTGGAGGCGGCGCGCCTCGCGCAGGAGACGGCCGTGCGCCAGGCGATCATCGCCGCGCAGGACGAAATCGCGCAATTGCGCGGGGCGGCGGCTTCCTTGCGCGAGGCGCTGGAACTGGCAAATTTCGCGAAGCAGAGCGCGGTTGCGGCGGCGCGCGCGCAGGATCACGCGGAAATCGTCCAACTGCAGGCGACGCTGCGCGAATTGCGCGAGCAACTGCCGGCAGCGCCGGCCGATCGGGCAAAGTAGGAGCCATGGAGCAACCCAAACACACTGCCGAAATCACGCACCTGGCCGGGCGGCGCAAGCAGCAGAAAAAACAGGCAAGCACGGCGGTTCGCGGCCGGCTGAAGCTGGTCGAGCTGCTGCTCGAGGTGTCGCGCAAAATGGCTGCCTACGACTCGCTCGACGATGTGCTGAGAATTCTGGTCGAGATGACGACCGCGGAACTCGATGCCGAGCGTGGAACCCTGTTTCTCAACGACGCGGAAACCAACGAGCTGTATTCGCGCGTGGCTCAGGGAAATATCAAGCACGAAATTCGCCTTTTGAACACCAGCGGCATCGCCGGCTACGTGTTTACTTCCGGGGAGTCGGTCCTGATTGCCGATGCCTATTCGGATTCGCGGTTTAATCGCACAGTCGACGAGCAGACGGGGTTTGTCACGCGCAACATCCTGTGCACGCCCATCAGGACGGTAAAAGGCGAAATCATCGGCGTGGCGCAGACCCTGAACAAGAAGAAGGGCGACTTCACCAAGCGCGATCTCGCCGTGCTCGAGGCGATGACCACCCAGGGGACGCTGGCGCTGCAGGGCGCGGTATTCATCGAGCGCATGAAGGCGGTGCGCAAGCAGGAGATGGAGTTCGTCGATGTGGTGTCGGAGATGACCGCGGACATCAAGCTCGGCTCGCTGCTGCAGAAGGTGATGGGCGAGGCGACGCGCATGCTCAACGCCGAGCGTTCGACCCTGTTTCTCAACGACGACAAGACCCACGAGCTGTGGTCGGAGGTCGGACAGGGGCTCGCGTCGGTGCAGATCCGGCTGCCCAACCACCTCGGCATCGCGGGCGCGGTGTTTACCACCAGCAAGGCGATCAACATTCCCTACGCCTATGCCGACCTGCGCTTCAATCCTGCGTTCGACAAGAAGACCGGCTTTTTCACACGCTCCATTCTATGCGTTCCCATCGTCAACAAGCACGGCAAGACCATCGGCGTCACCCAGGTTCTGAACAAGCACGGCGGGCCGTTCACCAACGAAGACGAGTCACGGCTGCGCGCCTTTACCGCGCAGATTTCGATCGCGCTGGAGAACGCCAAGCTGTTCGCCGACGTCCACAACATGAAAAACTACAACGAGGCGATGCTGGAGTCGATGTCGAACGCGGTGGTCACGCTCGACGACAGCGGCAAGATCGCCACCTGCAACGCCGCCGGGCTGAAAATCCTGAAGGTCAGTCCGGACGAGATCCTGCAGCGGCAAGTGGCGGAGTTCTTCTGCGGCGCGAACGACTGGATCCTGGAAAGACTGAAGCAGGTCGATGAAACCGCAGCCGCCGACATGTTCATGGATGCGGAACTCGCCGTCGGCGACGAAAAAGTCTCGGCCAATGTGACTATCCTGCCGTTGTTTAACATAGAGAAGAAGCGCCTCGGCTCGATGCTGTTGATCGAGGACATCAGCAGCGAAAAGCGCATGAAATCGACCATGTCGCGCTACATGGATCCGGGCATCGCCGACCGGCTGGTGGCGAGCGGCGCCGAGCTGCTCGACGGCCAGAGCGTGCTGGCAACCCTGCTGTTCTCCGATATCCGCGGCTTCACCACCATCACCGAGCAGTTGGGCGCGCAGGGCACGGTGGCCCTGATCAACGAATATTTCACCCTTATGGTCGACTGCATCCAGCATGAAGAGGGCATGCTCGACAAGTTCATCGGCGACGCCATCATGGCCGCGTTCGGCATCCCCGTCGGGCACGAGGACGATGCGGACCGGGCCGTGCGCGCCGCGATCGCGATGCTGCGCGCGTTGAAGGCATGGAACGTACAGCGCGTTGCCGAGGGCAAGATGCCGGTCGACATAGGCGTCGGCCTGAATACCGACATGGTGGTGTCGGGCAACATCGGCTCGAAGAAACGGA
Organism: Betaproteobacteria bacterium; assembly: GCA_016234705.1. Classification (GTDB taxonomy): domain Bacteria; phylum Pseudomonadota; class Gammaproteobacteria; order Burkholderiales; family SG8-39; genus 2-12-FULL-64-23. Next base: position 4,707 of record JACRAS010000015.1, read on the forward strand.
TGGACTACACCATCATCGGCGACGGGGTGAACCTTGCATCGCGCCTGGAGTCGGCGTGCAAGCAGTATGGCACCCATATTCTGGTGAGCGAATTTACCTACGCCAAGCTGCGCGGCACCTACCGCGCGCGCGAGGTGGATCTGGTGGTGGTCAAGGGCAAAACGCAGCCGGTCGCGATCCACGAAATCCTCGACTATCACACCGACGAGACCTACCCGCGCCTGATCGACGCGCTGGGCTACTTCCGCGACGGGCTCGCCAAGTATCGCCAGGGCAAGTGGAACGATGCGGTAAAGCAGTTCTCCGAAGTGGTGGCCATAAACCCGGCGGACAAAGCGGCCAAACTCTATGTCGAGCGTTGCCTGCATCTCGCCGAACACCCCCCCGGCGACGACTGGAACGGCGTGTGGGTGATGGAAAGCAAGTGAGGGCTCATTTTGAAAGCAGATTCCAGGGCGCATCGATTGCCAGTTGCCCTGCTCTGGGGTAGATTCGCGGTGTCAGCCACAAGGAGATCAGTCATGAATGCCCGGTTCAAAGCCGTATCGAGAAGCTCACTCGCCGTGCTGGCGGTGCTTGCCGTGGCCGCGTGCGCGCCCGCAGGCGTGAGCTACAACAAGGACGTACAGCCGATTCTTGCCAAGAACTGCGCTGAATGCCATGCGCCGGGCCAGAAGGGTTTCGCGGCCAGCGGATTGGATACGACCAGCTATCAAGGTCTGATGAAAGGCGGCAAGTTCGGGCAACTGGTCAAGCCGGGCGACGCCTTGACCAGCGCGCTCAATATGCTGGTGGAAGGACGCGTGCATGCGTCCATCCAGATGCCGCATGGCCGTGAAAAACTCCCCGCCAAGGACATCGAAACGCTCAAGGTCTGGGTGAACGAGGGCGCGAAGAATAACTGATCGGCCAAGTAGCCCGCCCGGCGGGTTGGCGTCAACCCAGCGCGCCTGCCGCGCGTAGCGCGTCGATTTCCGCAATGCTCAAGCCCAGCAGCTCGCGCAGCACTTCATCGGTGTGCTCGCCCAGTGCCGGCGCGGGCGTGCGCAACGAACCCGGCGTCGCCGACAGGCGTACCGGCACACCCACGACGCGCAGCCTGCCCGCGCGCGGATGGTCGATCTCGACTATGGAGCCACGCGACTTCACCTGCGGGTGATCGACCACCTGGGCGAGGTTGTTGATGGCGCCGACCGGAATGCCGTTCGTGGTCAGAAGCGCTTCCCACTCCTCGTAGGTTCGGGTGAGGAATACCTGCTGCAGCCTTGCAACCAGGCTTTCGCGATTCCGGTTGCGTTCGCCGTTGCCGCGAAAACGCGGATCATCGGCGAGTTCGGGGCAACCGATCACGGGACAAAATATTTTCCACAGCTTCTCGCTGCCCACGGCAAGCGCCAGATCCCGCGTTTTGGTTTGAAACGTCTGATAGGGCAACAGGGCCTTGTAAGCGGTGCCCATGGGCTTGGGGATGTCGCCGCCGGCGCAATAGTTTGCGATCATGGTGCCGAGCAGCGCGAGTTGGCCCTCCATCATCGACACGTCGATCGCCTGCCCGATTCCGCTCTGCTCCCTTGCCCGGAGCGCGAGCATGACGCCGAAGGCGGCGTTCATGCCGGCGGTCAGGTCGGCGATCGATACACCGGCGCGGGCGCCGTGTCCCGCTGCTTCACCGGTCACGCTGATCATGCCGCTCTCGGCTTGGAGAATGAGGTCCAGTGCGGGGCGGTCGCGATAGGGCCCGTCCTGGCCGAACCCGGAAATCGAGCAGTAGATGATGCCCGGATTGCGCAGCCGTGCCCTCTCGTAGTCGAGTCCGAGCCGCGCCAGCGCGCCCGCGCGGTAATTCTCCAGCACTATGTCGCAGCGCTCAACCATGCGCAGGAAGGTTTCCTTGCCCTGCGGGTGTTTGAGATCGAGCACCATACCCTGCTTGTTGCGATGCAGGCTCACGAAGTAATCGGTTTCCCCGCCCGGCAGGGGCGTGCCCCAGGCGCGCGCGATGTCCCCCAGACCGGGAGGCTCTATTTTGATCACCTTGGCACCGTAATCGGCAAGCATGGTCGAACAGAAAGGCCCGGCGAGCGCGTGACTCAGGTCGAGCACCTTGATTCCTTCTAGCGGTAGTTGCATGGACGATCCGTTAATTTTGGAATGAGCTTGTGGCCGTTATGTTGAGCTCGACATAACGGCCAGAACCGGACAGTCAAGTGACGTCCCGACCCGTCCTCCGAACGTCTGGATCGAGCCACAACCCGTCGCTGAGGCCGAAGAACCAAGCCCGAAACCTGAAATAATGTAGTATTCTTGAGCAAGTATACAGCCTAGCGTCGAATACCATAGCGAGTAATGCCCGCTTATTGTTGCTGTTACGGTGATCGGCAATACCAGGGACCAATGGTGATGGGTAATATGAAAAACAGCCAGCACGTCGATGCAGAAGGAAAGCCTGCGAATCGGGGCGATATGGAGCAACGCCACGATCTACAACGGCGAATGCGGGCTGAGGCAACTCAATGCGCAACCCCCTCGATGGCCGACGCCTCCGAGCCCAGGAGTGAAGAGTTCTTTCGCACGATTGTTGAGAACGGCGAAGATTTTTTTGCAGTGCTTGATCTGGAAGGTCGGCGGCTCTATAACAGCCCCTCTTACGCCAAATTGTTTGGCGATGTCGAAGGCATGAAGGGCTCAGACTCTTTCGCCGAGATACATCCGGATGATTTGGAGCTGGTCAAACGGGCATTCGGGGAAACCGTGCAAACCGGCCGCAGCTATCGCTTGAATTTCCGCTTTGTGTTGGCGAACGGCAGTATCCGTTACATGGAATCTTGCGGCGCACTGATTAGAAATAGCCAAGGCCTGGCGTTGCGTGTTGCCGTCGTATCCCGCGACATTACCGAACGTATAGAAAAAGAACAGGAAATCTACAATCTTGCGTTTTATGACACATTGACACAACTTCCCAATCGTCGTCTGCTAAGCGATCGATTGGATCAAGCCATGGCGACCAGCAAACGTAGTGGACGGTATGGCGCGCTGATGCTTCTCGATTTAGACAACTTTAAATCGCTTAATGATACGCATGGTCATACCGTGGGGGATTTGCTGCTGCCGGAGGTGGGGCGTCGCATCACCAGTTGCTTGCGTGAGATGGATACGGTCGCGCGTTTTGGTGGCGATGAATTCGTGTTGGTTCTGTGTGAGTTGGATAAGGATAAAGCTAGGTCTGCCGTACGCTCCGGCATTGTGGCGGAAAAAATCCGCGCCATTCTGGCCGAACCGTATGAGCTGAAATTTCAGCGTGAGAACAGCATAGAAACCACTATTGATTATCATTGCACGGCAAGCATCGGAGTGGTGCTGTTTATCAATCACGAAACCAGTAGGGAAGATATTCTCAATGGAGCGGATCTGGCGATGTATCAAGCAAAAGCGGCAGGGCGAAATTTGATTCGGTTTTACGATTCGAAAATTTGAGTGGCCGCATAGAGTGCGACAGCAGCCAGTCGATAAACGCAATGTCGAACGTCGCCTGGGGTCGAACTGAGACCTTCAGCGTACCGCTCAAAGTGTTGATTGCTGCTATTGGCATTCCGCGACGCAGCATGCCAATGCGCGTATCAAACACCTCGATCATCTCGATCCCCCTTGAGGGGATCCGTAGACGTGACGCAATACGGATGCCAAAAAATTCTACGGCCGGCGCGCGTGTTTCGGTTTGCCGCCGGATTTTACCGGTGCAAAGGCCCGACGCCCAGGCGCAGCGCGGTTCTTCGGCCGCCATGCGTCTGGGCGCCGCGGAACTTTCCCGGTACCCGCCGGCTGAAACGAGGGAATCAAGTGTTTGTTGCCGTTGCCGATGAGATCGGCGCGGCCCATGCGTTGCAGCGCCTCGCGCAGCAGCGGCCAGTTCTCCGGGTCGTGATAGCGCAGGAACGCCTTGTGTAGCCGCCGCTGGCGTCCGCCGCGGACCACGCTCACTTCTTCCGCTGTGGCCGACACCTTGTGCAGCGGGTTCTTGCCGGTGTGGTACATGGTCGTCGCCAGCGCCAGCGGCGCGGGCAGGAAGGTCTGCACCTGGTCCAGGCGGAAGCCGTTTCGCTTGAGCCAGAGCGCAAGCGCGAGCATGTCGGCGTCGGTGGTGCCCGGATGCGCGGCGATGAAGTAGGGGATCAGGTACTGCTCCTTTCCCGCTTCGCGGGAGAAGCGGTCGAACAGCGCCTTGAATTTGTCGTAGCTGCCGAGTCCGGGCTTCATCATTTTAGACAGCGGTCCTTCCTCGATATGCTCGGGCGCTATCTTCAGATAGCCGCCGACGTGGTGGGTCGCGAGTTCCTTCACGTATTCGGGCGAGCGCACGGCGAGGTCGTAGCGGATGCCCGAGCCGATCAGCACTTTCTTGATGCCGGGCAGCGCGCGCGCCTTGCGGTAGAGCCCGACGAGCGGCGCGTGGTCGGTATTGAGGTTTTCGCAGATGCCGGGATAGACGCAGGACAGGCGACGGCAGGCGGATTCGATCGCCGGATCCTTGCACGCCATGCGGTACATGTTGGCGGTCGGCCCGCCCACATCCGATATCAACCCGGTGAAGCCGGGCGTCTTGTCGCGGATCTCCTCGATCTCGTGCAGGATGGATGCTTCCGAGCGGCTCTGGATGATGCGTCCCTCGTGTTCGGTGATCGAGCAGAAGGTGCAGCCGCCGAAGCAACCGCGCATGATGTTCACCGAAAAACGGATCATTTCCCAGGCCGGAATTTTGGCGTCACCGTAGGCAGGGTGCGGCGCGCGCGCGTAAGGCAGGCCGTAGACATGATCCATTTCGGCGGTGGCAAGCGGCAGCGGCGGCGGATTCAGCCAGACGTCGCGTTCGCCGTGTTGTTGCACCAGCGCGCGCGCGTTGCCGGGATTCGATTCCAGGTGGAAAGTGCGCGAGGCGTGCGCGTCGAGCACGAGGTCTTCCCTCACCTGCTCGTAGGAAGGCAGGCGGATGACGGTCTGCGCGCGAGCGAGCTTTTTCGCTGCGAGGCGCACGTCGCGACTGTGGAAACGGATGCTGTGAGTTGTCGCTGTCGCCGCTGCCGCGGCCGTGGGAGCTGGCGTCTGGACCATCGCATACGGATCCGGACGCGCATGGATCGCCCCCGGCGTATCCACGCTGGTGGAGTCGGCCTCGGTCCAGCCCTCGGGCCGCCATCCGCGCGGCGCCATGAAAGCACTGCCGCGCAGGTCGCGGATGGTCTTGATGTTCTCGCCCCCGGCCAGGCGGTGCGCGAGTTCCACCAGCGCGCGCTCGGCGTTGCCGAACAGCAGCAGGTCGGCCTTTGCGTCGGGCAGGATCGAGCGCCGCATCTTGTCCGACCAGTAATCGTAATGCGCGATGCGGCGCAGGCTCGCCTCGATGCTGCCGATGACCAGCGGCGCATCGGGATAGGTCTCGCGGCAGCGCTGCGAGTAAACGGTCACCGCGTGGTCCGGGCGCTTGTCGGGCGCGGCGTTCGGCGTGTAGGCGTCGGTGGAGCGGACCTTCCGGTCGGCGGTATAGCGGTTGACCATCGAATCCATGTTGCCCGCGGTGACGCCGAAGAACAGGTTTGGCTTGCCCAGCCGCCTGAAGTCCGCGGCCGAGCGCCAGTCGGGCTGGCTGATGATGCCGAGGCGGAACCCTTGAGCTTCCAGCAGGCGACCGACCAGCGCCATGCCGAAACTCGGATGATCGATGTAGGCGTCGCCGGTGACGATGATGATGTCGCACGAGTCCCAGCCGAGCGTCTGCATTTCTTCCCGCGACATCGGCAGGAATGGGGCGATGCCGAAGCGCTGCGCCCAGTGCCTGCGGTAGGAAAAAATCGGTTTGATTTGCGCTTCCATGGGGCGGCTTTAGCTGCGCCAGTCGCGCAGGCGCGCGAGCAGCGCATTGGTGGAAGCGTCCAGCCCGGGGATGGCCTCGCCGCCGGCCGGTTGCGCCGCGAGGGTGCGCGCGATGTCCTTGCCCAGCTCCACGCCCCACTGGTCGAAGCTGTTGAGATTCCAGATGATGCCCTGCACGAACACCTTGTGCTCGTACAGCGCGAGCAATTGCCCCAGGGTGTGCGGGTCGATCGCCTTGAACATGAGGGTGGAGGATGGTCGGTTGCCGTCGAAGCGCCGGTGCGGCAAGGCTGCGTCCTTGCCTGTCATCAATGCGGCCGCCTGCGCCAGCGCGTTCTCCGCTGCCGCGCCCGTGGTGGCGGCCGGCACCAGGAAATCGCAGGGCGCGAGGTGCGTGCCCTGGTGCAGCAGTTGATGGAAGGCGTGCTGGCTGTTGCTGCCCAGCGCGCCCCAGATCACCGGCACGGTGGCGTAGTCCACCGCCTGCCCATCGCGATCCACGCCCTTGCCGTTGGATTCCATTTCCAGTTGCTGCAGATAGGCCGGCAACTCGCGCAGCGCTTCCGCGTAGGGCAGCACGGCATGCGTCTCGGCGCCGAAGAAATCGGCGTACCAGATGCCGAGCAGCGCCAGCAGGACCGGCATGTTCGCTTCCAGCGGCGCGGCGAGGAAATGTTCGTCCATGGCGCGCGCGCCGGCGAGCAGTTCCTCGAACCGGTCCATGCCGATGGCGATGGCCACGGGCAGTCCCACCGCACCCCAGACCGAAAAGCGCCCGCCCACCCAATCCCACAACGGAAAGCAGCGCTCGGGCGCGATGCCGAAGGCGGCCGCGGCCCTGGTGTTGGCGGTGACCGCGGCGAAATGCGCATTCACCGCCGCCTCGCTACCCAGCGCCTTGATGAGCCAGGCTTTGGCGAGATTGGCGTTGCCCAAGGTCTCGACGGTGGTGAAGGTCTTGGAGGCGACGATGAATAGCGTCGTCTCCGGTTGCGCCTGCGACAGAGCGCGCGCGAGATCGTCGGGGTCCGCGTTGGCGACGAATTGGACCGACTGCGGCGCATCCGCTTGGCGCCAGAGCGCGCGGGCGAGCATGCGCGGGCCCAGATCGGAGCCGCCGATGCCGATGTTGATCAGCGTGCGCATCGGCTTGCCGCTATGGCCGAGCAGCGCGCCGCTGCGGACGGCGTCGCTGAAGGCGCGCATGCCCTCCTTCGCCTTGCGCACCAGGGGCATGACATCGTTGCCCGCGGGGAAGGTATCGAAGCAGGAGCGCAACGCGACGTGCAGCACGGCGCGGTCTTCGCTGTTGTTAATATGTTCACCCGCGAACATGCGCGTGCGCCAGCGCTCGACCTCCGCTTGTCGCGCCAGATCGATGAGCAGCGCGAGCGTGGCGCCGGTCACGCGGTGCTTGGAGTAATCGAGCAGCAGCGCGCCCGCCTGCAGCGAGAATTTCCGCGCGCGCTCGGGGTCGCGCGCGAACAACTCGCGCAGTTGCACGCCCGCCATTTCGGCCTGGTGCGCTTGCAGCGCTTTCCACGCGGGGCTAAGCGTGAGCTTGGTCATGGCGTCTCTTTCTGTTTCGCATACAGCCGGAATTTTTCGGTGCGGTCGCCAACGCGATTGCCTTCCCAGATTTTCTTCCAGGGCGCGCCCGGACTCGCCTCGGGCAGCCGCGCATTGCTCTGCACCAGCAGCAGCCGGCAGTCGCGTTGGGCGCGATTTCCGCTGCGTTCGGTGACGATGCTCGCATGGTAATCGAAGGCGGCGCGCTGCGCTTCGCCCAGGCCGTGGCTGGCGATGCAGCCCGCGTGCTTGGGCAGGCTCGCCTGCAGAGATCGGGCCAACTCGCGGTAGCTCTTGCCGTAATCGATCCAGGGCAGCCACAGCAGCATCACCAGCGCCCAGAACAGCGCCAGGCCGGCGGCCCAGAAGGTGACGCTGCGCTGCGGCGAGCGCCGGCTGCGGAAAATCAGCGCGATCCAGGCAAACGTCAGTGCGATCGCGGCGATGAATGGCAGCCAGGCGAAATGTGACACGAAACCGGGTTCGAGTCGCGCCGCATTGGCGGCAATGCGCGGCGGAAAACCGGTCTGCAGCGCGCAATAGCCGAGCCAGATCAGGCCGCCGAGCAGGCTGAAGGTGATGGCGCCGAACCAGGCGAGCGAGTTGGCCGCGCCGCGGCGCAGATCGTCGAGCACCGGCGCGCCGAGCAGGGCGAGCGGCAGCAGCAGCGGCAACAGCGGCAACTCGCCCGGTGCGCGCGCACACCAGGCCAGTCCCAGGCCGGCGATGAGGGCGGCGAGCGGCAGCACCACGCCGGCGGAAACGGGTTTCCTGCGATAAAGCCATAGCGCCCACAGCGCGATCGGCCATGCCGGCCAGGCAAACCAGGCGAGCGTCTGCAGCGTGTGCGCGGCTGCGGGGAGGCTGGGCCCCTGGACAAGCGCGGCCAGATTGGCCTGGTACAACCAAGCGGCGAACAACTCGGGCGAACGCGCATAGAGCAGCGCCGGCCACGGCACCAGCCAGGGCAGCAGCGCGGCCAGGGCGCAAACGAGGACGAGCCCCGCATTGCGACTGCGCCAATCGGGCACGAACAAAGGCGTTGCCAGCAGGGCTACGAGCAGCGGCAGGATGGGTGCCAACCCGGTGGCGAGAAAAGCCGCGCCCAGGCCGCAGCCGAGGGCGATGCCGGCCGCGTACGGGCGCTTGTCGATCAATGCGGCGCCATAATAGGCGCAGGCGAGGCCGGCGAGCAGGGCAGTGTCGCTGATGGTCTCGTGCGCATGCAGCAGCAGGCCGGTGCAACCCATGAACAGGAGCATGACGCTGTCGCCGCGGCCGCGGCTGTCGTTGCCTCGTTTGTCGTCATCGTGCTTGTCGTTGTGGTCGAACCCGCGTCCCGCAAGGCGCAGAAACACGAGCGTCAACCCAATGCAGGCGCCGCCTGCGAGGCGCGCCGCGTCGTGCGGCGCAATGAGCCAGCCCAGCAGCTTGGCGAACGCCGCCGCGATCCAGTAGAACAGGGGGCCGTCTTCGGCATAGTGCTCGCCTGCCAGCCGCGGCAGCAGCCAATCGCCGTGGCTGGCGAACTGGTGCGCGATGCCGATGCCGATGGCGTCGTCGTTTTTCCAGGGATCGTGGCCGACGAGGCCGGGCAGCAGCCAGACCGCGACCAGAATCAGCAGGGGAATTCCCGCAAGCGGCAGCGCGATGCGCGCGCTGGCCACTATTCGACCACCTTGACTGCCTGCCCCGGCTTGGGCTCGCCCGCGGGGTACATGGCGTTGATCAGGCGCAAATGGCCTTCCGCGTTGCGGCCCAGGGGCGAGACCCGGGCAAGCTCGGCAAAGCGCGTGCCGGTGTCGGCGGTGATGAGTTTGATCACGAGTGGGCGCGCGAGCCTGCGCTCGGCGTCGGTCAGCGCATGAAACGATCTGACGCTGGCGCGCATGGCCTCCTCGCGCCTGGCGAAGAGCTCCAGCGAGCGCGCCGCGCCGGTGAAGAGGTAAGCCTGGTTGCCGAAATAAATCACCGCAAAGAAACGGCCGCGCGCCGTCAGCGTGGCGGCCGGCAGGCCGTTGATCGGCGAGATGTCGATTTCGCCCGCGTCGATGCGCAGCGCGCGCCGCAGGAACTCCTGCGGCGTCGCGGCCGGTTTTTTCTGCGCCGTCATTTCCAGGCGCGCCTCTTCGCCCGGCGCGCTCATGACCAGTTTGTCCGGCAGGTTGGCGCTGCTCCAGCGTTCCGGCAGCTTCAGCGCCAGGCCCAGTTCATCGTGGTAGAAATGGCCGGCGCGGATCACGCCCTGGTGCGCGTTGTCGCCGTACACCAGGCCGCCGGTTCTTGCGAGATAGGCCGCGCGGCCGTCGTCGAGCTTGCCGCCGCCGTAACGGGAGGCATCGGCGATGACCTGTTTCAGGCGCGTGTCGTTGTCCGGATGCGAGGCGAACAGGCCGTGATAGGCGCGCGGCGCGCGGCCTTCCTGCCTGGCGGCTTCGGCGTCGAACAACTCCTGGTTCTTGAGCGCGGCGATGACGCGGATCATGGCATGAGTATCGTAGCCCAGGCGCGCCATGTACTCCGCGCCCAGATGGTCGGCCTCGAGCTCGTGCTCGCGGCCGTAGCCGGAGAGGAGCGCATTGCCGATCAGGCCGGTGACGTTCTGCACCCCCTGGTTGCGCAAGGCCGGGCTGAAAATCGAGGCGATGGAAAGGGCGATGTCGGCGCCCTGCGCCGCGCTCATCTGGCGCACGCTGTGGCGCGCCGTGACATGACCGATCTCGTGCCCCAGCACCGCGGCGAGTTCGGCCTCGGAGTTGAGATAGGCGAGAATGCCGCGGGTGATGTACACATGCCCGCCGGGCAGCGCGAACGCATTGATCTCGGCGCTGTCGACCACGGTGAAGCTGTAGCTGAGGCTGTTGCGATGGCTTTGCCGCGCCAGCCTCTGGCCCACCTCGTCCACGTACTTGGCGAGTCCGTGCAGGTCGTAGAGCGGGTACTGGCGCTTCACCTCCTGGTCGGCCTTAAGGCCCAGGGACAGTTCCTGCGCCTCGCTCATCATGACGAAGTCCTGCTTGCCGGTCACCGGGTTCTGCGCGCAGTCGGCGAGCAGGAGCAGCAAGGGCAGCGCGAGGAACACGGCTTTGACGCGCGAATTCATGCGCGTATTTTACTCGGCGGCAAAACAAAAAAGCAGCCGAAGCTGCTCGCAAACAAAAAAGGCAGCCGAAGCTGCCTTTTTCCGGGTACCGCGAAGCTCAGGCAGTCTTTTCGGCTGCCGCCGGCTTCTTCGCGTATTTCTGGCGGAACTTCTCCACGCGGCCGGCGGTGTCGACGATTTTCTGCTTGCCGGTGTAGAACGGGTGGCAGTTGGAGCACACCTCGACGTGCAGGGCCTTGCTCATGGTCGAGCGGGTCTTCCAGGTGTTGCCGCAACTGCAGGTGACCTGGATTTCGTGATAGTCGGGATGGATGTCTGTTTTCATGGCGTTTCCTTTGGCGCGGTCCGGGAATAGGAGCCGCAAAAGGCGATAATTATCCCAGAAATCAATGCGCTGAGCAAGCGCTATACCGGGTGGTTCGACTCTGGCGATGGCTCTTGCGCGGACGGCGTCCCGTCCGCGCGGATCCTCGGTTGCGAACGGATGAAAAGCACATCCGTTCGCAACCGAGGATCTCGGATAAATGCAAACCCGAGCCGCCGTTGCTTTTGTCCATA
>JACRAS010000118.1 GCA_016234705.1 Betaproteobacteria bacterium
CAGTAGTCTGGCCAGCGCTTTTTCGTCTCCCAACGGGTAATAGCCGGGGTAGCCCGAGCCCAGCATGCCGATATTGCCCGGAATTGCGGACGCGAGCACCGGCACGCCGGCGCAGGCGGCTTCGGCGATCGCGTTAGCGCCGCCTTCCATGCGCGAACTGATCACCATCAGGTGGCTGCGGCCGAGCCAGCGCAGCGCGCGCCAATGCGGCTGGCCGCCGAGCCAGCGGTAGCGCGGGTCTTGGGCCATCAGGGCCTGTGCCTGCGCCGCCAGTAGCGGCGACAGCGCTTTACCCAGATGCACCAGCTCGACAGGCTCCTCCGGCGGGATGAGATTCAAAGCGAGCGCCGCGCGGAAAGGATCTTTTTCCTCGCGCAGATGGCCAAGAACGCAGACGCGGAAGGTTTTTTTGGGCGGGATCGCCCTTGTTTTCACCTGCGCCGACTGATAAACCACACGGGTCTTGGCGCGAAACTGGCGCGGCAACTCCTTCAAGCCCTCTTCCTGCAGGACCACCAGCCGCTGCGCCAGCTTGAGCGAGAGCTGCGCGGCGGTGTCATAGCGTATATCGCGATAAAGATCGGTTCCGGTCAGCACCACGACCAGGTTTCCCTCCGAGTAGGCCTGGCGATAGCGCAACACGGACGGGTGACTGCGGCGCGCGTGCAAAGCGAAGAGGACGTCCGCTGGTGTCGCATTCCATTCGGTAGCCACGCTGACTTTGTGCCCGGCCGCGCGCAACATCGTGGCCCAGCGCTGCGCCGTGTGCCGGTTGCCGGTGCGCGAGCCGGCGGCTGCCGGCGTGACGATTGCAATTTTCACGTTGCGGGTTCTCGGTTAGACTGGACGCGCTGTCATTCCATGCAAGCATGAGTATCTTAGAGCAAATCAATAGCGCGGGCCAGGCGGCGCAACTGCGCGCAAGCCGCGCGCGCTCGCGCGCGCTGACTCAGGATCTTCGCGGGGAGCAATTGTTCGGCCCGCGCTTGTCTGTCGTCAATCCTGTCTTGTGGGAACTCGGCCACGTAGCTTGGTTTCAGGAGCGCTGGTGCCTGCGCCGGCGCGACGACGGCTCGCTCGCGACCCCGGTGCTGCCCGGCGCCGACGCCCTGTACGACTCGGCTGCGATCGCGCACGACCTGCGCTGGGACTTGCCTTTGCCCGCGCTCGAGGCCACGCTCGCCTACCAGGATCGGGTGATGGATCTGGTGCTGGCGCGCCTGCAGCGCGAATCCGACGACCCGAGCCTGGCATATTTCGTGCAACTGGCCGTATTTCACGAGGACATGCATGCGGAGGCGTTTCATTACACGCGCCAGACCCTCGCCTATGCCGTGCCGCAGTTGCCCGTTCCGGACACGCACGGGACTGCCGCTGCATCGGCAGAGTCTGGAGGCGATGCCTCTATCCCCGGCGGGCGCTACCTGCTGGGTGCGGGTCGCGAGCCCGGATTTGTGTTCGACAATGAGAAATGGGCGCATCCGGTCGAGCTCCGGCCGTTCCATATCGCGCGTTGTGCCGTCAGCAACGCGCAGTACGCGGGATTCGTGGAGGAACACGGCTATCGGCGGCGCGAACTCTGGTGCGAAGCGGGTTGGCGCTGGTTGCGGCAGAGCGGGGCACAGGCGCCGCATTATTGGCGCAAGCGGGACGGCCTGTGGCAGCAGCGGCGCTTCGATGCATGGGCGCCACTGTCTTTGGGCGAGCCGGTCATCCATGTGAACTGGCATGAGGCGCAGGCTTATTGCCGCTACGCCGGTCGGCGCCTGCCGAGCGAGACCGAATGGGAAATGGCGGCAAGCTGCGCCGGCACGCCGGCAAAACGCCGCTACCCCTGGGGCGATGCGCCCCCCGATACCCGGTGCGCAAATCTGGAGGGCAATGCTCCCGTCGCGGTCGATGCGCTGCCGGCGGGGGCGAGCGCGCACGGCTGCCGCCAGTTGATCGGCAACGTGTGGGAATGGACCGACACGGCTTTCGGCCCCTATCCCGGCTTCGAGCCGGACCCCTACAAGGAATACTCCCAGCCCTGGTTCGGCACGCACAAAGTATTGCGCGGCGGCAGTTTTGCCACGCCGGCGCGCCTGATCCGCAATACCTGGCGCAATTTCTATACGCCGGAACGCTGCGACATATTCGCCGGATTCCGTACGTGCGCGCTCGAGACCTGAAGCTGATACGCTCGCGCGACAACCCGCGCTTCAAAGCGCTGCGCGAACTCGCCACCTCCACCCGCGAGCGGCGCAAAGCGGGTTTGGCGCTGCTGGACGGCGCGCATTTGATCTCAGCCTACCGCGCGAGCGGCGGCGTACCCGAGCAGTTGATTCTCAGCGACAGCGCTGCGGCCAAGCCGGAAGCCGCGCAGCTCGCGGCGGGCGCCTCCGGACTAGGCGTTCTGGTGCTGGCAGATTCCCTGTTCAACGACCTTGCCCAGGTCGTGACGCCGACCGGCATCGTCGCGTTGATAAGGACGCCCAAACCGGGTCCGCTGCCAAGCAGGATCGAGCGCTGCGTGATGCTGGAAAACATCCAGGACGCGGGCAACCTCGGCTCCATCCTGCGCAGCACCGCGGCAGCGGGCATCCGCACAGTCCTGCTTTCCCGAGGTTGTGCGTTCGCCTGGTCGCCCAAGGTGCTGCGCGCCGGGATGGGGGCGCATTTCAGCCTCGACATTTTCGACAACGCCGATCTCGCGGCTGCCGTGCCGCGGTTGTCGGGCCGGCTGATCTGCGCGAGCGGCCATGCCCGCAAATCGCTTTACCAGGCCGATTTGCGCGGCCCGCTTGCGTGGGTGTTCGGCAACGAAGGATCGGGCGTAAGCGCGGAGTTGAGCGCTGCGGCGGCCGAGCAACTGCGTATCCCCATGCCGGGAAAGGCCGAGTCGCTCAATGTTGCTGCAGCGGCGGCAATTTGCCTGTTCGAGCAGGTACGGCAACGAGGGTAAACGGAACGCCCGCGCAAAACGCTAACGCGGGCTGTTTAAATGTGGTGTCTTGAATACGGTCGCATGTCGCGACAGGTCTTGCGCGCTGCGCGCGCCAACCGCGTTTTTTGTACGGATAAAAAACATCCGTACAAAAAACGCGGTTATGGAAAAAACCAGGACGACTTGGGTTTTTATACAAGATCGCCGATTGCGTACGGATGGTTTTTTTCATCCGTGCGCAATCGGCGATCCGCGCGGACGGTTTTTCGTCCGCGCAACTGCACAAATTCGTCCGATTTAGGATTTGCTCTTGGAACGCATCAGGCGCTGTTTCTCCCGGTCCCAATCGCGCTTTTTCTCGGTTTCGCGTTTGTCGTGCTGTTTCTTGCCGCGGGCAAGGCCGATTTCGATCTTGATTCTGCCGCTCTTGTAATGCATCTCCAGCGGCACCAGGGTGTAACCGGCGCGCTCCACCTTGCCGATCAGGTGCTGGATCTCCTCGTGATGAAGCAGCAGCTTGCGCGTGCGCACGGGGTCGGGATGGATATGGGTCGAGGCGGTGGGCAGGGCACTGATGTGGCCGCCGACCATGTAGATCTCGCCGCCGCGGACAAGTACATAGGCGTCCTTGAGCTGCACCCGTCCGGAGCGGATGGCTTTGGCGTCCCAGCCTTCCAGCACCAGGCCGGCTTCATAGCGCTCCTCGATGAAATAATCGTGAAAGGCTTTTTTGTTCTGTGCGATCGTCATGGGAGCGGTATTGGTACAATCAGTTAATTTTAACAGTTGCACCGAGTGTTCATGGCCATAGTGGAAAAATCAGTTCTGGTTGGCCATAGCGCGGCCAAGATGTACGCCCTGGTCGAGGACGTCGAGGCATATCCGCGGTTTCTGCCCTGGTGCAGCGGCGCCGAGCTGCGGCGGCTCGATACCCACCGGGCCGTGGCCACCCTGCACGTCAACTATCACGGCCTGCGCCAGCATTTCACCACGGAAAATCGCATGGATGAGGCGGCCTTGATCGAAGTGAAGCTGGTCCACGGCCCGTTCAAGCACCTGGATGGTTTCTGGCGCTTCGTGCCTCTCGCCGAGCATGCGTGCAAGATAGAGTTCCGCTTGAGCTACGAACTTTCGGGCAAGCTGATGGAAAAATTGGCCGGGCCGGTGTTCAGTCACATTGCAACCACCTTTGTCGAAGCATTCGTCAGGCGGGCCGTGGTTCTGTACGGGCCGGGATGAGTATGCACATCGAGGTGGTCTATGCTTTGCCGGACAAGCAGGAGCGCGTATTGCTGGATCTTCCGCCCGGCAGCACCGTACTGGACGCAGTTCAGGCGAGCGGTTTGCTGCAGCGCCTGCCGCAGATCGAATCCGGCCACTTAGGGGTGTGGGGCAGGCTGGTCACCCCGCAAACCCGGTTGCGCGACCGGGACCGCGTCGAGATCTACCGGCGTTTGATTGCCGATCCCAAGGAAGTTCGGCGCGAGCGCGCCGCGAAGGCCCGCAAGTAGGTTCTAATTACATGCTGCGGCAGCTTCCTGCCGCGCCTTGGCCAATTCCTGTGAAATCTGTTGCTCGTCCAGAAATACGCGCTCGCCTTTGCTGTCGATTCGCTGTTGGCGACCGCCCAGTTGCAGAGCGTTAACAGCCGCAGTCGCTCGCTTGCAGTGCTCTGCTTTGTCGCGCGCTTGCGCCTGCTTCTTCTCGTCCGCCTCCTGCGCTTTGCTGGCCTCTAACTGGCGCTTGCGGAAGGCCTGCTCCTGCTCGGCCGGTGTTTTGGGCCCGGCCTTGGCCGCATCCTTCGGTGTCCCGCCCTTGGCATCACCTGCCGCGGGTGCGGCGGGGGGGGGCGCGCGCAGCTTTTCGGTCTTGATGTTGCTTGGCGGAGGCTTGTCCGAATATTGCACCTTTCCGTTCGAATCAACCCATTTGTACATCTGGGCGGATGCGGGCAGGGCCACACACAGGGCCAGAGCTATTGCCACCGAAATTCGTTTCATGCGGGCAGTCCTTCCATTTGCTCAATTGGTTCAAAAATAACGGCTTTCCGCCGCCGCGTCAAATGGACTTAACGCGCCAGCCCCGGTTCCGGTTTCAGCCGCGGTTTATTTGCCGACCTGGCACAGGCGCGTATAATGCGCCTTTGCGGCCAGGAGTTTTGCTATGCGCGTCATTCAGAAAGCGCTGACTTTCGACGATGTCCTGCTCGTCCCCGCCCATTCGACCGTCCTCCCGCGCGATGTTTCCCTCAAGACCCGCCTGACGCGCAGGATCAAGCTCAATATCCCGCTGGTGTCGGCTGCGATGGACACGGTCACGGAAGCGCGGCTGGCGATCGCGATCGCCCAAGAGGGTGGAATCGGCGTTATCCACAAGAACCTCAACCCCAAAGCGCAGGCGGCCGAGGTGCTGAAGGTCAAACGCTTCGAGTCGGGTGTGCTGCGCGATCCGATGACCGTTTCACCGGACATCACGGTGCGCGAGCTGCTCGCGCTCACTCAGCAGTACCGGGTCTCCGGCTTTCCCGTGGTCGATCAGGGCAGGGTGGTCGGCATGGTCACCAACCGCGACTACCGCTTCGAGACCAACCTGGACGCCCCGGTGCGTGCCATCATGACCCCGCGCGAACGCCTGATTTATGTCAAGGAAAGCGCCAGCCCCGAGGAAGCCCGCGCGTTGCTGCACAAGCACCGGTTGGAGCGCGTTCTGGTGGTCAACGGCAGCTTCGAGTTACGCGGCTTGGTAACGGTGAAGGACATCCTCAAGGCGACCGAGCATCCGCTCGCCAGCAAAGACGACCAGGGTAAATTGCGCGTCGGCGCCGCCGTGGGCGTGGGCGAGGGCACGGAGGAGCGCATCGGGCATCTGGTCGAGGCTGGCGCAGACGTGATCGTAGTCGATACGGCGCACGGTCACGCCCAGGGCGTGCTCGACCGTGTGCGCTGGGTCAAGAAAAACTTCCCTAACGTGGAAGTCATCGGCGGCAACATCGCCACGACTTCCGGCGCCAAGGCCCTGGTCGACCATGGCGCCGACGGCATCAAGGTGGGCATAGGCCCGGGTTCGATCTGCACCACGCGCGTCGTAGCGGGCGTGGGCGTACCGCAGGTTTCCGCAGTGCAGAACGTGTACGCGGCGCTCAAGGACACCGACGTGCCGTTCATCGCCGACGGCGGCATCCGTTACTCGGGAGATGTCGCCAAGGCGGTCGCGGCCGGCGCGGACGCGGTGATGATGGGCAGCATATTCGCCGGCACCGAAGAGGCGCCGGGGGAGACCATTCTCTACCAGGGCCGCTCCTACAAACTCTATCGCGGCATGGGCTCGCTCAGCGCAATGCAGGACGGCGCCGCCGACCGCTATTTTCAGGATCCGGCCAACAATGCCGACAAGCTCGTTGCCGAGGGCATCGAGGGGCGCGTGCCCTACAAAGGCAGCGTGGTCAGCATCATTTTTCAGATGGTCGGGGGCCTGCGCGCCAGCATGGGCTACTGCGGCTGCGCCACCATTGACGACATGCGTACCAAGACGAACTTCGTCGAGATCACCTCGGCGGGCATGCGCGAATCGCACGTGCACGACGTGCAGATCATCAAGGAGGCACCCAATTACCAAGCCGAATGACCTTGCCGGCATTGCCGCAGAAGGCCGATCGTGCCTCGACCCGCACGACCGGCCTTTCAATTTTTTGAAAGTTGGATCATGCATCAGAAAATCCTGATCCTCGATTTCGGCGCGCAGTACACGCAGTTGATCGCGCGCCGCGTGCGCGAAGCGCGGGTCTACTGCGAAATCCATCCCTACGACGTCGGCGACCAGTTCGTGCGCGAGTTTGGCGCCAAAGGCGTGATCCTGTCCGGCAGCCACATGTCGGTGACCGAAGAGGCCAGCGCGCGTGCGCCGCAGGCGGTGTTCGATCTGGGCGCGCCGGTATTGGGCATTTGCTACGGCATGCAGACCATGGCCGGACAGCTCGGCGGCAAGGTCGAGGCGGGAAAGGTGCGCGAGTTCGGTTATGCCGAGGTGCGTGCGCGAGGCCACACGCGTCTGCTCGACGGCATTGAAGATTTTCGCACGCCCGAGGGCCACGGCACGCTCAAGGTGTGGATGAGCCACGGCGACAAAGTCACCGAGATGCCTGCCGGGTTCAAACTCATGGCTTCCACCGACTCCTGTCCGATCGCCGCCATGGCCGACGAGCAACGGGGTTTCTATGCGGTACAATTTCATCCCGAGGTCACGCACACGCTTCAGGGCGCGGCCATCCTCAGGCGTTTTGTAAACAGCATCTGCGGCTGCGCCGGGGACTGGAACATGCCTGACTATGTGTCCGAGGCAATCGCCCGGGTACGCGAGCAGGTGGGCCGGGACGAGGTGATCCTCGGGCTTTCGGGCGGAGTCGATTCGTCCGTCGCCGCCGCGCTGATCCACCGAGCCATCGGCGCGCAACTTACCTGCGTGTTCGTCGACCACGGTCTGCTGCGGCTGAACGAGGCCGAACAGGTGATGGCGACCTTTGCCAGGAGCCTCGGCGTCAAGGTGATCCATATCGACGACAGCGCGCAGTTCATGGGCAAGCTCGCCGGCATCGCCGACCCGGAGCAAAAGCGCAAGATCATCGGCCGCGAATTCGTCGAGGTGTTCCAGCGCGAGGCGGCGAAGATCAAGAATGCCAAATGGCTGGCCCAGGGCACCATCTACCCCGACGTGATCGAGTCTGCCGGTGCCAAGACCAAGAAGGCGACCAACATCAAGTCACACCACAACGTCGGCGGCCTGCCCGACACCCTGCACCTCGCGCTGCTCGAGCCGCTGCGTGAGTTGTTCAAGGACGAGGTGCGCGAACTGGGGGTCGCGCTCGGCCTGCCGCACGACATGATCTACCGCCACCCGTTCCCGGGGCCGGGGCTGGGCGTGCGCATCCTGGGCGAGGTGAAGCGGGAGTACGCCGATCTGCTGCGCCGCGCCGACGCGATTTTTATCGAAGAGCTGCGCGCGGCGCGTGACCCGGAAGGGCGAAGCTGGTACGACGCCACCTCCCAGGCTTTCGCCGTATTCCTGCCAGTGAAGGCGGTGGGCGTGATGGGCGACGGCCGCACCTACGAGTACGTGGTGGCGCTGCGCGCGGTGCAGACGCAGGATTTCATGACGGCGCACTGGGCGCATCTGCCGCACGAGCTCCTGGGCAAGGTGTCGAATCGCATCATCAACGAGGTGCGCGGCATCAATCGCGTGGTGTACGACATCTGCGGCAAGCCGCCGGCGACCATCGAGTGGGAGTAGGTTTCGAAATCTATCGAGGTCTATCGAGATCTATCGATACGCGCCGTCGGCGCTGAAGGCCACGCCCAAGCGCGCCGCTAAGGCGTCGAGGTTCTTGTCTATCGTCCAGAGCAACGTATCCGGAGTGAGCAGAACGGAGGCGAGTAACGCCATATCTACGGCGCCGCAGCCCGAGTCATGGAATTGCTCCCTCTCGATCAGGGCAAGTGTCTCGTCGGTTGTCGCGACGACGGCCTGCTGCAGTTTCTTGAGATCGCCGAGTGTGCGTTCGCGCGGTGCCGGTGGTGTTGCGCAAGCGAGTTCGAGCACGATAAGCGGATGGCACAACACCCAGTCCATCGTAACCAGCGATTGAAGCACTGGATTGGCGCTGCGGAAATGCGCAACCCAGACCGAGGTATCCGCAAGGACCAAGGTCACCGGCTCGGAACTTCCGCGGGCCGCCGACGGGGAATGGCCTTCATCAATGGGGCCTTGCCGCCCAATGCGGCAAGCCGTTTGCCCGCTTGCACTCGCACGAACACCTTCACAGCTTCGCGAAACAGATCGCCCTTGTCCATTCCGGGATCGGCGACGTCCAGTGCCCTCTGATAGAGCGCATCATCGATGGTTACTGTTGTTCTCATGTGAAGTCTCGCTGTCGTCAAATATGATGCATAATAGCATCATAAAAGGTGACCATAAAGAGTGGTCTTCCCGCATCGGCGGCACGTTGTTGACGAGCGGGCGGTTTCTGGGGGAGCGCTACCGTGGCTCGATCCAATACGGGACGATCATGGCTGTGACGGAAAAAATTGTCCAAAAAAAGATAGAGCCACCAATATGTTAAATTATTTGATGCGGTGTCTTTGTTGCGCCAACTTTTTACCGTCAGAATAACCAGAGGGGCGCGTCGGCATGCGCTGCGGGAGTCGATAGATCTCGATAAACCCTGAAGGGTTACTCCTACCGTCGCTTCGATAGTCTTCGATAGATGCTGAAAGCTATTTTTGGGTATCCGATGCAAATAACGGTAAATTTGACGGTAAAAATACCGCTCGCCGAAAAAAGTTCTTTACATGATAACGGTTTGCAATTGCCGTTGATGATCGAGTGGGAGTAGCCCAGATCGTATGCAAAAACATTGGTATTTTGTCTTGTTTTGCATATGTGGCGGCGAGGTAGTGGGGTTCGTTGATCGCGATCAGCAAGAGAGGAACGGCCGGATCATTCGCATGAACGACAAGACCGTCACTTTGCAATGTGGGCAACAGTAGTGGCGTGTGGCTTACCGCTTCTTGCATCGGGTAGTTGACGCCGATGGAATTGCGCAGAACGTGCTTGAAATCGATGGTACGCCACTGTCAGGAATGAAATCGTTATGAGTGAATATCAATACTACGAATTCGTCGCCATCGATGAGCCGCTGACGTCAGCGCAGATGGCGGAGTTGCGTTCGCGCTCCTCGCGCGCGGTCATCACTCCGACAAGCTTCATCAATGAGTACCACTGGGGCAATCTTAAAGGCGACCCACTCGACTGGATGCGTCGCTATTTCGACGCCCACATCTATGTCGCCAACTGGTGTTCCTGTTGGCTGTTTCTGCGGGTGCTGAAAGACGCTTTCGATGCCAAGACGCTCAATGCCTTCGAGACAGAATCTGCTTTCACGGTCGAACGGACGGGCAGCCACTGGATACTCGAATGGGGATTGTCGGAGAGCCAGGACTACGACCGGTTTGGTGACGAGGATGGGCGAGGCTGGATGGGACGGTTGGCACCTCTACGCGACGAACTGCTGCGCGGCGATATGCGCCCCCTTTATCTCGGCTGGCTGGCCGGGGTGAGCGGCGGTGAAATCGATGACAAAACGGCCGAACCTCCGCTACCTCCAGGCTTGTCCCGACTCACCGCTGCACAGCGGTCGCTGGTCGAGTTTCTGGACATCGACCAAGACTTGCTGACTGCTGCGGCATTCAGCGACAAGCCACAGTCTGATTGCGATGAAGGAGGCGATGCCATGGACGCCTGGATCGC
The DNA here is from genome assembly GCA_016234705.1 of Betaproteobacteria bacterium. Classification (GTDB taxonomy): domain Bacteria; phylum Pseudomonadota; class Gammaproteobacteria; order Burkholderiales; family SG8-39; genus 2-12-FULL-64-23. The sequence continues at coordinate 10,226 of JACRAS010000118.1, forward strand.
CGGTCTGCCGGATAATGAGGGCAGGGCGGCAATCAAGCTGCTCCTGACGGGACGCGCTCAGCAAGCCGAGCGCCAATTAAAATCTCGCCTCCTTGCCTGGCAACGCGAACAGCGTCCGGACATTGAGACAAGCCAAATACGCCGGACAGTCGCCGAACTCCGGGAGCTGGCGAAATCAGCAGCCGAAACGAGAAGGCAGCAGGAATCAGTTCAACGAAGAAAAGCAGACGCCGAACGGCAATCCAAGCGCGAGTCCTATCTGCGCACACTCGCCGGCGATTTCGACCGATGCTGGAAGGCTGCCCACGAGCGCGCGGAACGAGGTATCGCTTCTGCCTATGATGATGTGAAACGCGCCCTCATCGATCTGGCGGATGCCTACACGCTCTGCGCTTCCCAGACCGAGTTCGACCGACGGCTTTCAGAATTCATGGCCAAGCACGGTAAGCGTGGCGCGTTGGTTCGACGTCTCGTCGAGGCGAGGCTGTGGAAAAAACCGTAGTGGGATAATTGAATATATGGGTAAGGCGCCAAAACTTTCCACGAAGTACCTTGATCAGTTGATCGCAGAGGCGACGACAGACGCCTACAACGAATCTGAACAAGCAGTCGGACTCTTCACGATGATTGAGGAGAATCTTGCTCTCCCGTTCGTGACCCAGATGCTAGGGCAGGATGTTACGGTCGCCAAGGTCGATATTACTAACCGGGACGAGATTGTTGCCATCTGTTCGCGACGAAAGGGGAAGCAGCGGATCCCAATTCTAGATCTACCGATGCCGAATCCATTGCCGGCAGGCGCGGAGTGGATTGAGGCATACCGCCGCTGGTACGGCGCATAAGTCACGCGCACGACGTGATACGGCTCTCGCAGTTGTTTGCGCCGGGGCGGAAATACGCATATCACTCGCGGCGAGTATCGGCGGCGATCTGAATCGCTTTCTCGATGGCCTTGCGGCAGATCGCTTGATCGATCCGAAGTCGCTCAGGCTCAACAATATCGTCGCGGAAATCGTCCAGCGCATCGCGCAGGCCTACGAATTGAGATGAACAGGGATCATATGACCATGATGACATACCTCAAACGTTTTCAGCATGCGAAAATGGGCCCGGGCATTACGAGGGCGGCGCTTGGACGCAATGCGCGGTATCCTGACGGAGCGCGGATATTCTCTTGAGTCTGCAGATCTGAATGGGCTGCTACTCGATGTGTTTAGGCGAATCCCGGGAGCGTCGTGCGCGGATGCGATCGGTCGTACCAGGAATCTCCTCGGTGAGGAAGGTTGCCGCCGGCTCCTCGCCGACATCGAGACCGAGAAGCGTGGGGAGCCTCCGCAACGGGTTGCGGAGGCGCAAGCAGACCATATGATTCGCAATTCGCAGAGTAAACTTTTCGACTGAGGTTCGACATGGCACAATCAAAGTACCTTGGTACACTCGACGCCGAGCAGAGGACCAAGCTGGAGCAAAAGCTGCTCACGCGCCAGACCGGTCGCTGCTTCATCTGCGATGATCCGATCGATCTTATTCTCCATAAGGGGCAACTCGACATCGATCATATCGATCCCCTGGCCGAGGATGGGCTCGATGCCGAGAACAACTTCGCGCTGACCCATGCTTCCTGCAATCGAAGTAAGGGCGCGGCAAACCTTGAGATTGCACGCCGCCTTGCCGAGTTCGAGCGGCTGCAGACACAGGCACAGGAGTCCGGGAAGCGAGGAGCCAACCTCGGCGATGTCCTCTCGCGCCACAACGGCGGTAAGTCTTTACTGCGCATTCGGCGCGAGGCTGGTCATGTCGAGTTCAGCGTTGCCGAGGCCGGCGACAACGCTATCCGAAAGGTGCCGATCTACCAAGACAAATTGAGCGGGATGGAATCCTTCTTCACCGCCCTGCCGCTTGAGTACCTACATCACGATGACCGGATCAACCCACGCAGCATAGGGGCCAACATCCGGGGTTTGATCGAGGAGTTCCTCCAAAAACGACCCCAACTTCATGTTGGGCTTGCTTGGTGGGCTCCCGAGAATGACGGCGCTGGGCCAGTAAAGGTATTCGACGGACAGCACAAGGCGGCCGCGCAGATCCTTCTCGGTACCCGCAACCTTCCGGTCCGAGTTTTCCTAGAGCCGGACGTCAATGTCCTCCTCCAGGCCAATACCAACGCGGGTGGCAAGCTGCGCCAGGTGGCTTTCGATACGGCCGTGATGCGGCACCTGGGCAGCTCGCTCTACGTCGAACGAGTCAAGCGCTACCAGTCGATGCGCGGGCTTGCCGAAAACGACTACTCCTTCTCCGAACAGGACCTCGTCCGCTTCTTTCGTGGCGAGCGGCGGGAAATGGAACGTTACATCGTGGACGCGCAGCGCGACGCCATCACCCACGACCAGGAGAATGCGCTTCTGGAGTTTGTTGAGTGGGCAGGCAAGAGCGCCGACCGACCGCTCTCCTACAACACGGTGGAGCGCAGCTTCTTCCGCGAGTTTCTTTACAAGAAGGCGCTCGACACTCCGATTGACGCGGGCATGGAGGAGGGCACTAACCCTCGGCAACTAGAGCGCGAGCAGATGGTCCGCCTGATGAGCCTTTTCGCCGCAACGTTCTTCGTTGGCAATTGGGATCCGGAGCTAGGAGGACGCCGGCTGGAAAGTCAGGTGCAGGGCGGAGAGAAGATCGCGGAGCCACATCTACGAGCGTGGAGGATTGCGCGCGAGGAAGTTCTCTCAAATGTTACGCGATGGATCCGGCTCGTCATCGCGAACTTCTACGCCTACACCGGCAAAGTCATACATGAGGACCGCCAGCTTCACTCACGGTTACCTGACGAACTGTGGGACCGGCTGCAAAATTTCATTGAAAGTCTCTCGCGACTACCGTGTTGGATCGATCGTAATCTCAGCTCGACAGTCTTCGGACCAAAGCAGAACTCTGAATACTGGGAAAAAGTGTTTCAGACCGGGAAGGCACCTTCGGGCATTCAAATTCTTGCCGCGCCGCTAGACCTAAATGAAATGATACGGTCGCGAACGCCAGTCGCTGGCAAGAAGTCATGAAGCGGATCCCGCACGCGCGAGAAGTAACGCAAGCGCTTCGTTCCGTCCGAGCGGTTGCCCAAAAGGCGCTCAAGGGATTGAACCAAGCGGCCAGCCAGCGCATGGTTAAGGGCGACTATGTGGGGGCGGAGGCGCTGGCGGCCAAAGGAAAGGAGGTCAGGCAGTACCAGTCCGAGGTCGAGGCGCTGCAAAAGCGGTGGCGCGAAGTGTGCGGCGGCGGTGGACGAGTGTCGAAACAATCCGTGACGGCGCTATGGGTATATTTTCAGCCGATCCTTCAGGCGCTCGCCCAAGTCGGTGGAGAGTGTCGTCGAGCTGAATTGGAGACACACGTAGAGCGCTTGATGAGTGCGACGCTACAGTCTGCGGATAGGGACGCCATGGCAAGAGGCCGAGAGCGCTGGCGGGTCATGGTGCGGCGGGCCCGCAGGCATCTCGTTGCAGAAGGCTGGATCGAAGACCGCGCCGGGCCCGCATGGAGGATCACGGACACGGGTAGGCAGGCGGCGGAAAAACAGATCGGCAAAGACGCGACGATTCACAAGTAACGAATAGCGTTTGTCCGCCGCTATCGCCGCTGCGGCAGGATTCAGCGTTTGTGGGGCTACCGATAAACGCTATTCGGTGAAGTATACGGCAGCGATCATGTCGATCCCGCTTCGGGTGCTTTTGACATGGGAACGATGCGAGGAATAGGAGGAGTGATGGGAGGTGACAGTCCCGGTTGGAGCCTAGCAGTTTGTTGAAATTCGCCTCGTCTGCCGATTTTGATGTCGTCGGTAATTTGTAAGTCGTTGAAATATTGGATCGTACTAAATTGATATTTGCTCTTTCGCAGCACATTTGGTCGAATTTCAACAAACTGCTAGAGAGGGGTACCCACCTTAAGTCTAGAAAATAACATCACTTTACACGATAACATTACTTGTGTTACCGTGCTTTTTCTATGTTAACTAAGCCAGCTCGTGCGCCCACTTTGGAGACCACTGTGCAGCGCTATCTACAGGATGCATTGGGTATTACTCCCAAGGTGCGGCCGTGGGCGGGTGGGGCGAAGCTCCCGTATTTCCTGCAGGATGCGTTCGAGATTCGTGAGCTGAAACTGCTGGATCGCCCGGTTCTGCTCGCGATCGACCGGCAGGCAAACAAGCCTGCCCTAGCCAATGTACGCGCCCAATTGGACAAACTGAGGGCGCTTGCCGGACACCCTGTCGTCTACGTCACCGGCGCGCTGGCTTCCTACGAGCGCAAGCGCCTGATCGAGCAGAAGGTGCCTTTCATTGTGCCGGGCAATCAGCTCTACTTGCCTGACCTCGGTATCGATCTGCGCGAATATTTTCGCCCGCGCCCGCAGGTGCCGGACACCGCGCTGAGCCCGGCCACGCAGGCCATGCTCATCACTACCTTGCTGCGGAAACCCTGGCAGGCCGATTGGCAGCCTGCCGAGATCGTCACCGAGTTGGGCTATACCCCGATGACGCTCTCCCGAGCGGTCAAGGAATTGACCGCGGCCGGCATCGCAACGCTTCACAGCGAGGGGAGGGCGCGCTGGCTTCGTATGGAGCGTTCTGCCGCGGACACTTGGGAGCATGCAAAGCCTTTGCTGCGCAATCCCGTCAAGCGACGTGTCTGGGCGCATCCCATTCCCAGGTTGAAGCCGCCGCATGTCCGTCTGGCGGGCTTGAGCTCCTTGGCGCGCAACTCTATGCTTGCTGAGCCGCAATGGCCTATCTACGCCCTGAGCCCGGCGCAATGGAAAGCGGCAACGCGAGCCGGCGTCAAGACGCTACCGGAGCAACTGCCCGGTACCTACGAGTGGCAACTATGGCATTACAGCCCGGCGCTTATTCCAGACAGCGAAACTGTGGACCCGCTGTCCCTGACGCTCAGCCTGCAAGACGATGCCGATGAGCGCGTTCAACTCGCGCTCGGCGAACTGAAGGAGCACTTTCCATGGTGAGGGGGCTCGATATCTTTCGGAAATACTTTGCCGGCCACGCCGATCAATTCGTATTGATCGGCGGTACGGCCGCCACCCTGGCCATGGAAGATGCCGGACTTGTGTTCCGTGCCACGAAGGATCTGGACGTCGTTCTCCACAGCGCTCAACGCCGCGTTCGGCGAAGTGTGCATGCGAAAATAGGAATTAAGTGGGAATAGCCGCGCGCAAGGCGGAGCAGGGACAACAGGACTGACGACGAAACCGTGGCTGACGACCAAATTTTCATGCTGGCTGCATTGGAACAGGCGCGCGAGGCGCAGGTCGCGGGCGAGGTTCCCGTCGGCGCCGTGGTAGTGAAGGACGGGGAGGTCGTCGGCGCGGGCTTCAATGCACCCATTAGCGGCCATGACCCTTCAGCTCATGCCGAAATGCAGGCTTTGCGCGCCGCCGGCAAGGCGCTGGGCAACTATCGTCTGCCCGGCTGCGTGCTGTACGTCACCCTGGAGCCTTGCGCGATGTGCGTGGGCGCCATGCTGCATGCGCGCGTCGCGCGCCTGGTCTACGGTGCCGCCGATCTTAAGACCGGTGCCTGCGGCAGTGTGATCGACCTGTTCGCCGAAACCAAGCTCAACCACCACGCGACGGTTACGCCTGGAGTGCTGGCCGAGGAGTGTGGCGCGCTGTTGCGGGCGTTCTTTGCCGAGAAGCGGGCGAAAATCTGAGATGCCGCGCATTGAGATCAGCCTGGCTGAACAGACTCTGAAGCTGCTGGATGATGGTGGCCGATTGGTGCAAAGCTATTCGGTATCGACGTCGAAAAATGGCCCCGGGGAAAAGAAAGACAGTTTTTGCACGCCGCGCGGCCGGCATATCATCCGGGCGAAGATCGGCGCCGGAGTCGCAGAGAACACGATATTCATCGGACGCAGGCCCAGCGGCGAGATCTATACCCCGGAACTGGGCGAGCGCCATCCCAGGCGCGACTGGATCCTGACGCGCGTCCTGTGGCTGTCGGGTTGCGAATTGGGGTTCAACCGCCTGCGCAACGTCGACACGATGCAGCGCTATATCTACATCCACGGCAGCCCGGACAGCGTGCAAATGGGCACGCCCGGCTCGATCGGCTGCATCCGCATGCACAACCGCGACATCATCGAACTGTTCGATACCGTTCCGGCGGGGACGCGGGTCGATATCATCGCTGCCTGACTCGGCAACGCGGCGGATTGAATGGCATCCGCCGGCTTGGGTTCAGGCCTTGTCCTGCTGTTTCTTCAGCGTCAGATAGAAATCATAGGCCTGCTTCGGCGGCATCAGTTCGTGTACGACTTTGCCTACGGCCTGGATCATCGCCACCGGCGCGTCCGACTGGAAAATATTGCGGCCCATGTCCACGCCCGCCGCACCTTCCTGCACCGCGCGATACGCCATCGTGAGGGCGTCAAGCTCGGGGAGTTTCTTGCCCCCAGCCATCACCACCGGAACCGGACAGGAAGCGGTCACCGTCTCGAAACCCTCGGTGACGTAATAGGTCTTGACGAACTGCGCGCCGAGTTCGGCGCAGATGCGGCAGGCGAGGCGGAAATAGCGTGCGTCTCGCACCATGTCCTTGCCGACGGCGGTCACGCCAAGCACCGGGATTCCACGGCCGAGCCCGGCGTCCACGAGCCGTGTCATGTTGTGGACCGACTGTGATTCGAACTCGCCACCGATGTACACCTGCACTGCGACGGCCGCCACGTTGAGGCGCGTCGCATCGTCCATGTCCACCGCAATGTGCTCGTTCGAAAGCTCTTTGAGGATGCTCGGCCCGCCGCTGGCGCGCAGCACGACGCCGCTTTGCAGCGACGAGGGTATCGTGCTGCGCAGGATGCCGCGGGTGCACATCAGGGCGTCCGCGCTCTGGAGCAGGGGAACGATGGTGACGTCAACCCGCTCGAGGCCGGCGGTGGGACCCTGAAAGTAGCCGTGGTCCACGGCCAGCATCACGGTCCGGCCCGAGCCGGGCCGGAAAATGCGCGCGAGCCGGTTTTGCATCCCCCAGTCGAGGGCGTTCGCGCCGCGCACGTTCGACTGCGCGGTTTTCATCGGGATGTCGAGAAAATAGTCCTTGGTGTCTTTGGTATTGTCGGTGTCAGCCATGCTCGCGTTTTCCTCTTCGTGTATTTGTGCAACAGGAATCAAATCAGTATACCCACACCGGCCCGCAGCGACCGCGATCAACCTCGGAACAGGCTGCGTATCTTGCCCGCGTTCGGCTCTCTGATCACGCCTTTCTCGGTCACGATGCCGGTGATCAGCGCGGCCGGCGTAACGTCGAAGGCGGGGTTCGCGACGTCGACGCCTGCGGGTGCCCAGCGCACCCCGCGAAAGCCGGTGACTTCCGCCGGATCGCGCTCTTCGATCGGAATGGCGCTGCCATCGGCGATGGCGATATCGATGGTCGAGAGCGGCGCGGCAACGTAGAACGGGATGCGATGGCGCTCGGCCAGCACCGCCAACGTGTAGGTGCCGATTTTATTCGCCGCATCGCCGTTGGCGGCGATGCGGTCGGCGCCGACGACGATGACGTCGATGCGGCCCTGCTGCATCAGATGGCCTGCCATGTTGTCGGTCACCAGCGTCACGGGAATGTTTTCCTGCACCATTTCCCAGGCGGTGAGGCGCGCGCCCTGCAGATAAGGGCGGGTTTCGTTGGCGATCACGCTGATGCGCTTGCCGGCATCGCGCGCCGAGCGAATCACGCCCAACGCCGTGCCGTGGCCGGCGGTGGCGAGCGCGCCGGCGTTGCAATGGGTCATGATGCGGGCGCCATCGGCGATCAGCGGCGCGCCGTGGCGCCCGATGGCGCGGCATATTTCGACGTCGTCGCCGTGCATTTGCCGCGCCAGTGCCAGCAGCGATGCTGCGGCCGTCTGCGTGGACTCGTCGCGAGTTTGCGCGTGGACCTCGCGCATGCGCGCTATGGCCCAGAACAGATTGACCGCCGTCGGGCGGCTCGCCGCCAGCACCTTGAACGCTTGTTCCAGTGCGCTGTCGAATTGCGCGCGCGCCGCGCCGGCGTGGCGCTGCGCCTCCAGCGCCACGCCATAGGCGGCGGTGCAGCCGATTGCGGGCGCGCCGCGCACCACCATGTCGCGAATGGCGCGCGCCACCTGCACCGCATTCTCGCAGGCGACGTACTCGAATTCATGCGGCAGTCGCCGCTGGTCGATCAGTTCCAGCCGTCCGTCGTTCCAGCGCAGGGTTTCGACTTTCATAATTCAGATTACCCGTTCGTTGCCGCCGTCCACCGGCACCTGCGCCGCCGTGGTTTTGGCGAACAACGGACCGCACATCTCGGCGGCGAGTTCGGCGACGTCGCGGCTCCTGACCTCGGTCCTGAGTACATTGTTCGTCTTGTATTCTTCCACGCTGAGGCCATAGTGCTTTGCCCGCTGCGCCAGCACCTCGCCGGTCCAGATGCCGGTATCGAACACCGCGTTCGGATGGACGGAATTGATGCGTATCCCGTCCACCCCCCATTCCAGCGCGGCGACCCGGGCGAGCTGGTTGAGCGCGGCTTTGGAGGCCGAATAGGCCGCTGCGCCCGGACCCGGCGCCGGCACGTTCTTGGAGCCGATGACCACCACGCGTCCGCCCTTGGGCGCGAGCTTGAGCAGGGGATGGCAGGCACGCAGCAGGTAGAGGTTGGCGTCAAGGTTGATGGCCATGACTTTGTGCCATTCCTCGGTAGCGAGCTCGCTGATGTTGCGGCTGGCCGCGAAAATGCCTGCGTTCAGCACCAGCATGTCGAGGCCGCCGAAGGCCAGAACCGCGCGCTCCAGCGCGATCTTGATCGCCTGCTCGTCGGTTAGGTCGCAGTTCACGCCGAGGAAATCCCTGCGCCGGTAAAGCGTCTCCACCGCGGGATTGATATCCAGTCCGACTACGGCCGCGCCGCGCGCGAGCAGGGCTTCGACGCAGGCTTTGCCGATACCGGAAGCGGCACCGGTGACCAAGGCGATTTCTCCGCTGAAAGGCGGCGGCGTGCCGCCTTTTCGCAACTTGGCTTGCTCCAGGTCCCAGTATTCGACCTCGAATAGCTCGCGTGCGGGTAGGGCATGGTAGCCGCCCAGAGCCTGCGAGCGCTGCATCACCTGCATGCTGTGCTGGTACAACTCGGCCACGCTCGCCGCGTCTTGCGCGTTCCGGCCGGCAGCAGCGAGGCCGAATTCCGCGTCGAGCACCATGCGCGGTGCCGGATCGAGCATGGTCTTGGGTTCCTTCGCCTGCGGTGCGTGCGCGTCGAAATAGGCCTTATAGCCGCGCGCGTAGGCGTCCACGTCGGTGCCGAGCATGGGCACGCGCTTGGTGCGGATGATATGGTCGGGCGTGACCGGTCCTTGCTGCGAGAGTTGGGCGAGGTCCGAGCGCTGGGCGAAGGCCAGCGTGTTGTCGTCGGCCAAGGTCGCCATAATCATCGGCGCGCCGGCAGCGGCCGACAACTTGCGCCGCAATTGCGCCTGCTGCAGCATCTCGAATCGACCCGGTCTGATGCCGGAAACCGCGATATCCCAGGCCTGCTGCGCCTTCAGATATTCCTCGGCGCGGCGCACCAGTTCGATCATGCGCTCGTAGGATTGCCGTGCGCTATCGCCGAAAGAGATAACGCCGTGATTCATGAGCAACACGCCTACCGTATTGGCGCAAACCTGGCGCGCATGCTCGCGGGCGCACGCCTTGGCCAGGTCGAAACCCGGCATGACGTAAGGGACGATAACGACCGTATCGCCGTAGATCTCGCGCATGCGGCGTTCGCCCTCAGGGGCATTGGCGATGGCCAATACCGCGTCGGCATGCGTATGGTCGACGAACTTGTAGGGCAGGCAGGCGTGCAGGATGGTTTCGACCGAAGGCGCCGGCGCTGCAGATTCGAGGGTATGGGTGGCCAACGCGTTTGCGAGCTGTGTGTCCGACAGCGTCTCCAACTGCACCAGCCGTCGCAAATAGTCCAGCGCCACCGGCGCAAAGCCGGCTGCCTCTATGGTTTCCAGGTCCCAGCCGCTGCCCTTGATGTAGAGGACGTTCTCGTCCTCGCCGAACAGATTCTTTCGCGCCAGCTTGACCGAGGTGTTGCCGCCGCCGTGCAGCACCAGCGTCCTGTCGCGCCCGAGCAGGCGCGAGGTATAGACGCGCAAATCGAGCTCGCTCCGGCATTGAGCCGCTTCCTTGTCGTCCCAGAGACTGTGCATGTTTCGCTCGCGAAGAAGGCGCGTATTATAACCGCCATGCCAGCGCAGCCGTTTTCCGTTCACCTGTGCAACTGGGACCAGGCGCGCGCCGAAGCCCGCCGCATACGCGAGCTGGTATTCGTGCGTGAACAAGGCGTGCCGCTGGCGCTTGAAATGGATGATCAAGACACCCATTGCGACCATGCGCTCGCCTTTGCCGAGGATGGGCTAGCCGTTGGAACCGGGCGGCTGTTGCCGGATGGGCACATCGGCCGCATGGCGGTACTAGAGGCGTGGCGAGGCAAGGGCGTGGGCGCGCTGTTGCTGCGAGCCTTGATTGAACAGGCGCGCCAACGGCGCCATGTGAGCGTGCGCTTGAATGCCCAGGCTCATGCCGCCGGGTTCTACCGGCGTTACGGCTTCGCGGTCTCGGGGCCGGAGTTCATGGAGGCAGGCCTAGCCCACGTCCCGATGCAACGTGATCTGGCTACCGCGCCAGGTTGAAGCGCAGGCTGACGGTAGGGCCGATATTGCCGCCAGGCAGAATGGTGCGTTCGGCGAAGCTGACGCTGCCGTCCACGCCGAACAGCACCACGGTGGAGGAGCGCGTTCCGTATTGCGGCGACACGATCAGTGCCGGCGACAACACGAGCTCCAGTTCCAGGCCGATCCCGGTATCGGGCAGTTCGTTCTCGGGCGCCGGCTCGCCGTCGTGGAGCAGGTTCAGGAGTGCCTCGGCGTCGAATTCCCCCGCCAGTGCCGCCTGCAGGCGCTGCTTGCCGCGTTCCACTTTTGGCCAGGGGGTATCGAGCAGGTGATTCGACAGCCCGTGGATTCCCGGCGACATCTGTTGCACCGAACCCGTGCGGCTGGAGAAATAGAAAACGCGGTCGATATCGCCAGCCAGCAGGTTGAAGCCGTTGTAACGCGGCGCTTCGATTGCGACGTCGCCGAGGTATTCGCGCGGCTCCCGGTCAGACGCAAGAAAGTCGCTCACCAGTTGACCGCGCGAGGGCGCATCGGTCTTGCGCTCGCGCGCGTCACGAAAATTGGTGAGCGCGGCAAAACGGCCTGCACGCGTCACGCCCAGCCAAGTGCCCATGCACTCCAGGTCGCGTCCGGCGAGGATGTGTGGATGGTCTTGCCAGAATGCCGCCCTGGCCGTGGGCCGCTGGTAATATTCGTCGCGGTTGGCTGCGATCACCAAAGGAAAATCGGAGTGCGCGCCATGCGCGATCAGGATCAGGCACATTGGGACGGCGTCAGGCGGAGTAGGGCAGGGGCCGGATGCTCAATGCTGGTCCATCGGCGGACTTGAAATGCACCGTGGCCTGGGTAATGCTCGCCGTTTGCATCACCGCCAGCAGATCGTAGCCGCCGTCCGGCGCCGCCTGGGCGTTGACCACCATGCCGCTCGCCTGGCCGTCCAGGGCATTGCTGAAAAGCTCGTCCCCCGGCTGCGGCATGACTTCTCCCGCCGCGTGGGCGAGGACCATGCGGCGCTTGAGTTGACCCAGGTACTGGGTGCGGGCGACGGTTTCCTGCCCCGGATAGCAGCCTTTCTGAAAATTCACGGCGCCGATCAGTTCCATGGTGGCCATCTGCGGCACGAATTGCTCCTGGGTGGCGGGCGTGATCAAGGGCAGGCCGTTTCGAATCTCCAGCCATTCCCAACAGGGTGTACCGACCGGCCTGAGAACCGCTGCCAGCTTGTGCCACAGCCGTTTTGCAGATTCGAGTTCTGCGACCAGTTGAAACCTTGCACCTGGCAGTGCGATCAGGGTGCCGTTGGCCGGATGGTGGACGACCTGGTGCGCTTGTTGCGGCATTGCGGGAAACAATTCCCGCAATGCCGTAGCGGCCGCACTGCCGGCCAGACCCAGGACCGGACGCGACTCGCTGGTGTCGACCAGTTTCACCTTGGCGCGCAGCACGAACATGCCCAGCCGCTTTTGCACCGCCTGCAGCAGGGAGCGCGCAAGTTGCAGGTAATAAGCCTGGTCTTCCTGCCACACCAGGAAATTAGCCAGCATGCGTCCTTTGGCAGAGCAGTAGGCTGCGTACTCGCTGCGCACCGGCGTGAGTTGCTTGACGTCGTTGCTGAGCTGGCCGTGGAGGAAAGCCTGCGCGTCTTCGCCGCCGCACGCTATCAGCCCCAGGTGGACGAGCGGGGCAACGATGCCGCCATCGCGAGCCGCGCGCAACTCGGCCGCGGCATCGCCGAAATGGCTGACCGCGGCCGTATCGATGCGGGCTCCGCGTTCGAGCAAAAAGTCCCGCCAGGCAGAAGTCATCGGTGTATTGCAGACTGGGAAACGTGGATTATGGCTTAAGTATGCGCGATAATACAAAATTCAAGCAGGTATTATGGCGTCTCGAAATTCCGGTTACCCCGGCACGGATATGCGCGCAAACGAATGTGGTCATGGATCAAACGCATTTTCCTCCTCGCACTGTGCTTAACGCTGCTCGCGGCCGCGGTATTGGCTTGGCGCGCGTTCAGCCCGGTGGCGCTGCGCTCTGATCCCGCCGATTTCTCCATCAAACCAGGCAGCAGCTTGAGAAGCGCTACGCGACAGATGGTCGAATCCGGCGTGGAGTTGAACGTCTGGCAATTCAACCTGCTAGGCCGATTGCTGGGCAAGGCGGGCGCCATCAAGGCCGGCAGCTATGAGGTCGGGCGAGGCATCACGCCGCTTGCCTTGCTGAACAAACTGACCGCGGGCGAAGTCACACTGACCGAGGTCGTGCTGATCGAAGGTTGGAGTTTCCGTCAGATGCGCGCCGTACTCAATGTCGAACCCGGATTGATGCACGATAGCGCAGCGCTCAGCGACGCCGAGATCATGGCGAGCCTGGGCGCGGCCGGGCGCAGCCCCGAAGGGCTGTTTTTCCCGGA
>JACRAS010000119.1 GCA_016234705.1 Betaproteobacteria bacterium
CGCGCGGTGCGCACTATCCGAGCGGACCTGCCGGTGGCGGTAGCCTCGGGTTTCATCGACGAGGAATTGCGCGCGCAGGCGGGCGGGGCCGGGGTGCGGGAATTGATATTCAAGGCCAGCACCGTGGAAGATCTGTGCGAGACGTTTGCGCGGCTGGCATGGACAGCCGGGGAGACATCGAAGTCTTCCTGACCCCGTGCATCGCGCCCCGTCCGGGTAACGCCAAGGCGCGTCGACGAATACCTGAGAGGTCTGGTTGGGTTTCAAAAATCACAATAGCCAACCCGACCCCGTTTGACCCGCGGGCATTCGGCATCGACCTTGGGAGCAGGGACTAGCCGAGGTTCAGAGGTGGTTGATCGACGCGTTGACACGGCGCGATATGCCGGCGAACCTTTCCTGAGTCAGACCAAGTTCGAACAGGGCCCACTCGCCGGCAAGCGCCCACTCGTGATGCGCCGCACCGATGGCGGAACAGTAGAGTTGTTCCGCAGCGAGCCCGATGGCGATCAGCGCGACGGCGCCCGCCTCGGCATGCGCCAGAACTTCATCCGAGTAGAGCACGTCGTGATGGTGCAGGATGGCGAAGCACAAGGACTCCGGCAGGTGCCAGCTGCGCGCCAGTTGCGCGCCGACGCGGGCGTGATTGATCATATAGCGCTCGTTCTCGATTTCGAGCACCGGCTCACCCGGGGTGAGCGCGGAGCCGTCGAAAATATCGGCGTAGATGGGAAATTTCTGCAGCATCACCGGCATGCCGCAATCGCGGAACAGGCCGTAAGTGCAGGCGACGCCGCCGTCGCCACGCGCCGTTTCGCCGCACAGCAAGGCGGATATCAGCGATGTCGCCATCGACGTCTTCCAATAGCGTTCCATGCCGGGTGCGGCCGCGCCCGAGAATGCCTGCCGCAGCAGCAGCCCGGTCACAAGCTGCGTCGCCGTGTTCAGGCCGAGCAGCGTCAACGCCTGCTGCACCGAGGCGGCTTTGGTGCGCAATCCATAGAAAGAGGAGTTCGTGACCTTCAGCACCGCGGAGGCGAGCGCGACATCGCCACCCACGAGTCGGCCGACCCGGCGAAAGTCCGGTTCGTCGGCGCGCGTCTCGCGCAGCAGTTTGGTCAGAATGGCGGGACAGGGCGGAATCCCGATCTCCTTGACGATCCGATCGGCATTTCGGTCGAGGACGTCGTTGTCCGTGTTCATTCTTTGCTCCTGCATATTCCGCTCGTCTGGACAAGGGCTTGCGGCTGCGTGAGAAGCGCCATGGTGCATGCCCGTGGTTCACACGCGTATCGCGCGCGAGCCGAGCGCGTGCAAGTAACGCATGACGCCCGGCGCGATGTCGCGCAGCGGCAGGACCTCGTCGGTCGCGCCCGCGGCGATGGCCTCCCTGGGCATGCCGAAGACCACGCAACTGGTTTCGTCCTGGGCGAAGTTGTACGCCCCGGCCTGCTTCATCGCCCGCATGCCCAACGCGCCGTCCCTGCCCATGCCGGTGAGGATCACGCCCACCGCGTTCTTGCCGGCGTGCTCGGCGGCGGAGCGAAACAGCACGTCCACAGAAGGCCGGTGGCGATTTACCGGTTCTCCATCGCTGAGTTGCGTCATGTAGTTGGCGCCGCTGCGCCGCAGCAGCAGGTGCGAGTGCCCCGGCGCAACATAGGCGTGCCCGGGCAGCACCCGCTCCGCATGCCCGGCTTCCTTCACGCTGATGCGGCACAGGCTGTCGAGCCGCGCCGCGAACGACTTGGTGAATGTCTCCGGCATGTGCTGGGTGATGAGGATGCCGGGGCAGTCCGGCGGCATGTCCATGAGGAATTCCTTTATCGCTTCGGTGCCTCCGGTGGAGGCGCCGACGATGATCAGTTTTTCGGTCGAGATGCCGCGGTTGGCAAGCGCCGGCAGCGCGCGCTCGCCCCGGGCCGGCGCGGCCAACGACCAGGCTCGCGGGCGCGCGGCCGCGGCGGTGCGGATCTTGAGCGCAATTTCGGTGGCGTACTCCTGGATGCCGTGGGCGATGTCGATCTTCGGTTTAGACACGTAATCGATCGCCCCCAGTTCCAGCGCCCGCAGGGTCGCATCCGAGCCCTTTTCGGTCAGCGAGGAAACCATGACCACCGGCATCGGCCGCAGCCGCATCAGCCGTTCGAGAAACTCGAGGCCGTCCATTTTCGGCATTTCCACGTCCAGCGTCAGAACGTCCGGATTGAACGAGCGGATCATCTCGCGCGCCACCAGCGGGTCCGGCGCCGCCCCGACCGCCTGCATGTCCGGCTGGCTGTTGATGATCTCGCTGAGCAACTTGCGGATCAGTGCCGAATCGTCCACTACAACGACGGTGATTTTTTTCATGTATTTTACCGTTGCGGGCCGCATTCGCCGCTCACGCGGTAATCGCGGCCTTGTTTTCCTGCGCCTGCACCAGCGTCGAGAACGCATCTTCGGCGAGGGGACGGCTGAAGTAATAGCCCTGCATCTCGTCGCAGCCGTGCTCGCGCAGGAAGTTCAACTGCGCCGCGGTCTCGACGCCTTCGGCGACCACCTTGAGCCGCAGGTTGTGCGTCAGGTCGATAATGGTACGGGTGATGGTCGCATCGTCGTTGTTGCGGGGAATGTCCTTGATGAACGAGCGGTCGATCTTGATATTGTCTATGGGGAAACGCTTGAGATAGCCCAGCGACGAGTAGCCGGTGCCGAAATCGTCGATGGCCAGCGCGACGCCCATGGACTTCAACTGGCGCAGCGTCTGTATGGCCCGCTCCGGATCGCCCATGACCATGCTCTCCGTGATCTCCAGTTCAAGCCATGCAGGCGCAAGGCCGCTCGCGTCGAGCACGCGCGCCACGTCGCTCACCAGATTCGCCTGGACGAACTGCCGCGCCGACAGGTTGACCGCGACCCTGAGCGGCGGCATGCCCTGGCGCTGCCAGGCGCGATTGCGCTCGCAGGCGGCCTTCAGCACCCATGCGCCGATGGGCACGATCAAGCCGGTTTCCTCCGCCAAGGGAATGAAGTCGGCTGGCGGAACCATGCCGGACCCCGGCCGCTCCCAGCGCACCAACGCCTCCATGCCGGCGATGCGGCCGCTGACGATGTCCACTTTGGGTTGGTAATGCAGCAAGAACTCGCCGCGCTCCAGCGCGTGCCGCAGGCCGGTCTCGAGCGATAGCCGCGCCATCGAATGCGCATTCATGGCCGCGGCGTAGAACTGCGCATTGTTCATACCCCGCTCCTTCGCCCGGTGCATGGCAATGTCTGCGTTCTTGAGCAGTGTCGCGCCGTCGCTGCCGTCGGCCGGATAGGTGCTGATGCCGATGCTGGCGGTGATGTGGTACTCCTGCTCGTCGAGCACGAGCAAATCGGCTACCGTCTGCAGCAGCTTGCGCGCCACGCTGCCGACGACGCGCGTGTCGCTAACCTGCTCGATCAGCACGGCGAATTCGTCCCCGCCCAGGCACGCCAGGGTATCGACCTCGCGCAGGCAACCCTTCAGCCGCTCCGCCACCGCCCGCAAAACGCGGTCGCCCACCTCATGGCCGAGGGTGTCGTTGACGTTCTTGAACCGGTCCAGGTCGATGAGCACCACCGCCAGCCCTTCGTTGTAGCGCTGCGCATGCACCAGCGAGCGCTGCAGCCGCTGGCGAAACAGGGCGCGGTTGGGCAGCGAAGTGAGCGCATCGTAATTGGCGAGCACGTCGAGGCGCGCCGCGTCGCGCCTGCGCGCGCTGACGTCGTTCAGAACCGCCGAGTACAGCGGCTTACCGCTGTGGGTGATCCTGGCGAGCGATAGCTCCAGCGGAAACTCCTCGCCATCGGCGCGCAGCCCGAAGATTTCCGCGTGATCGCCCATGCGCATTACGCTCGCGCCACCGGCGCAGGCGCCGGCCCCGGCCGAAAAGCCGGCCATGTACTTGCGCGAGGCATCGCGCAGGCGCTGCGGGATGAAGCGCTCGACACCGGCGCCGATAGCCTCCGCCGCACTGCAGCCGAAGATCGCTTCCGCCGCGGGATTAAACAGCGCCACGTGGAACTGCTCGTCCACCACGACGATGGCCTCGGCTGCCATATGCACGATCCCGTGCAATCGCTCCTCGCTCGCTCGCAGCGCCTCCTCGGCGTCCACGCGCACGTCGAGCATGCGGTTGAACTGGCGCGCGACAGACTCGAGCTCGGCCGGGCCGGCAACGCGCGCGCGCGCGGCGAGATCGCCATGGGCGACTTTGGCGGCGGTTCTGGCGAGATCGCGAACCGGCTTGACGATAGCCGACGCGATTCGATACGCCAACGCCTGCGCCAGCAACAAGGCGGCGAGGCCGATGAAGGCGATAGCGCGTGCATCCCGTGACTCGGCCACGATGAGCCAGGCAACCAACCCGGCCGCGGGCAGCACGGCTGCGAGCACCAGCAGGATCAGCCGGGCGCGGATGGACAGTGGGCGCGGTTTTATCATGGATGCAGTGGACACGAGCGGCGGCGTTCAACCGAACAACTCGACATCGCCCGCGACCTCCTCTTTGACCAGGCGGGCGCCGTACTCGATTTCGCGCCGGTAAATCGTGTCGTTATGGACTTTGCGCAGCTTTTTCACCAGGACCTTGCCGCTCTTGGGGAAGTAATAGACTTTTCGCGGATAGACATCGATCAGGTCGCGCGCCACGACGCGAATCTTTTCCGTGCTGAGAAAGCCGAGCGCGAAATCGGCGTTGCGCTGTCCGATGTTCATCGTGGTCATGCCCGGCAGCACATTGCCGCCGCCGAATACCTTGGCTTCCAGCAGCGTGCGCCGCGCGCCCAGGCAGATCAGGCTGTTGATCAGGACTTCCATGGCGAAGGCCCCGTAGCGGGCCGACAGGCTCACCGGGTTATCCGAATCCGGGCGGGCATCGGGCAGCATGAAATGATTCATCCCGCCGATGCCGGAAAGCCTGTCCCGAATGCACGCGGTGACGCAGGAACCGAGCACGGTGACCAGCACCATGTCGTGCTGGGTGACGTAATACTCCCCCGGCAGTATCTTCGCCGCTTCGAGGTCGAAGTGATTGTCGAAATAGACATTCGGGGCAAGCACGCTGAAGTGCCCTTCAATCGCCGCTCGCGGGGCCGCGGCCGCGGCCGGCAGGTTCATACACGGTCTTTCCGCGCGGCCGAAACAGATCCGCGGCATGATGAAAGCTCTCCGAATGCCCGGCGAACAGCAGGCCATCGGGGTGCAGCAGCGGCACGAATTTCTGCAGGATCCCATACTGGGTCGGCTTGTCGAAATAGATCATCACATTGCGGCAGAAGATGGCGCGGAACGGTCCGCGAATCGGCCATTCCGCATCGAGCAGGTTGAGCGGGCGGTAGTTGATCAAGGCGCGCAGTTCGTCGCGCACCCGCACCTGGCCCGCGTGCCGGCCCTTGCCGCGCAGGAAATAGCGCCGGATGCGCTCCTCCGGCATTTTCTCCAGCCGCTCCATGGCGTAGACGCCCTGCTCGGCTTTCGCCAGCACGCTGGTGTCGATATCGGTGGCGAGAATCCGGACCGGCGGCGTGAGCGTGCCGAACGCCTCGGCCGCCGTCATCGCCATCGAGTACGGCTCCTCGCCGGTGGATGCGGCCGAGCACCAGAGCGCGATCTGCCCGCTACTTTTGTGGCGCTTGAGCAGTTCGGCCAGGAGCGGAAAGTGGTGCTCCTCGCGAAAGAACGCGGTAAGGTTGGTGGTGAGCGAGTTGGTGAAGGCTTCCCATTCGGTGGCGTCGCCTTTCTCCAGCAGCAGCAGATAGTCCCTGAAGTCGGACAAGCCGAGGGCGCGCAGGCGCCGACCGACCCGGCTGTAAACCATCTCGTGCTTGCTCGGGCTGAGCGAAATTCCGGCCCGGCCGCGGATCAGCTTGCGTACCCGCTCGAAATCGGCCGCGGTGAAGATGAACTCGCGCCCGTTATCCACGGCTCTTTCCGTCGCCTCGTGTGTCTGCATTTCCGTTTTTCCCCAGCGTCGGCGGCATGCCGGCTTATGCTTGGCTGCGCGAGCAAGTTCCTGCGCAGGCGAACTTGCCAGCGAGCTATTCGCGAATCAAAATTCTTCCCACTGATCTTCGCCGCCGGCCGCGGCCTTGGCCTTTGCAGCCCCAGCCCAGGCCTGCGCCGGTTTCACTGGCAGGCGCGCCACGTTGGACGCACGATTCGGTCCGCGCCGCTCCGCCGCCGGTCGCGCCGGCTGTCCTTCTTGCGCCGCTGCTTTCGCACTGCCGCCGGCCGCGGCCTTGCCCACGTTGAACGCGGCCACCGCCTGCGTCAGATGCGTCGTCTGCTCCTGCATCGACTCCACGGCTGCCGCCGCCTGTTCGACCAGTGCGGCGTTCTGCTGCGTTACATCGTCCATCTGCGCGATTGCCTGGTTCACCTGCTCGATCCCGGCGCTTTGTTCCTGCGAAGCCGCGGTGATCTCGCTCATGATGTCGGTCACCCGCTTCACCGAAGTGACGATTTCCTCCATCGTCTTGCCGGCCTCGTCCACGAGCTTGGTGCCCGCGCCCACCTTGTCCACCGAGTCGCTGATCAACTGCTTGATCTCCTTCGCCGCCACCGCGCTCCTTTGCGCGAGATTCCGCACCTCGCTTGCCACCACCGCAAAACCACGGCCCTGTTCTCCCGCGCGCGCGGCCTCCACCGCGGCGTTCAGCGCCAGGATGTTGGTCTGGAACGCAATGCCGTCGATCACGCTGATGATGTCCACGATTTTTTTCGAAGATTCGTTGATCGAGGACATGGTGCCCACTACCTCGCTCACCACCTTGCCGCCCTTGACCGCGACCGCGCTCGCACCGATGACAAGCTGATTCGCCTGTCTGGCGTTCTCCGCGTTCTGCTTTACCGTGGAGGTGAGTTCTTCCATTGAAGAAGCGGTTTCCTCTAACGAAGAAGCCTGCTCCTCGGTGCGCTGGCTCAAATCCGCGTTACCCGCCGCGATCTCGCGCGACGCGATCGTGATCGTGCCTGCCGCTTCGTTGATCTGTCCGATGATGCCGGCCAGGTTTTTCTGCATCTTGGCCATCGCCGCCATGAGGCTGGTGGTGTCGCCTTGCCTGACCGCCAATTCATGCGCAAGGTCACCCCCGGCGATCCGATTGGCCACCGCGGTCGCCGCGGCCGGCTCGCCGCCAAGCGGCCGGCTGACGAAGCGGTGGACGAAAAAATATATCGCGCCAAGCAGAGGCAGGGCGAGACCCAGCGCAAGCAACGATATGCGCCAGGCGAAGCCGCTGAGTTCGGCTTGCGCTTGTCGCAGGCTGACGCGCATGCTGACTGCGCCCAGGACGTCGTTTTCGGCGCCCTGATGACAGCCCATGCACTCCTTGCCGAGATAAGCGCGCCAGTTCAGGATGGGGAAGATCGCGCTCAGGTAGCCCTCCTTCTCGTTGACGCTGAAGCTCGCCTTGCCGCTTTTCATCGCAGCCGTTTCATCGGCGCTGGGGTTGCCCTCCGTTGCGTCGCCGGCCCCGTACTGGGCAATGACGCTGCCGCTACGGACGACTCGCAGGTTCTTGATATTGTTCGACTCCCGCACCTGGTCCAGAAACACCGCGCGCTGTTTCGACACACCGGTAATCATCATGCCGGTCAGGGTCGCGTTGATCATCTGGTTCGTGCTCTCGGCGAAATCGCGCGCCTGTCCGATGGTGGCTTCGCGCCGCTCCGAATAGGTGAGGACTATCATTACCGTCCAGGTCACGGCCAGCATCGCGCCGATCGCGGCTACCAAGCGGGCCCACACCGGCAGGCTGCTGAAACTCCCGCCGCTTGCAGCCGCCACGCCCAACGCTGGCTTCACCGCGCCGGCGGCGACTTGCGTTGCCTCGTTCATGTTTTTCTTGCTCCTTGCAAGTTTTGAATTCGCTCAAGTCCTGATCGTTTGACGCTGTCGGACACCACGCCTGCGCAGAGCGGCACGGCTTGCACACGGAACTGCTCCCAATTACCTTCGCCGCAGCAGCCGGACCCACCCGCGGATTGGCCCAAATCCTAACGGACTTCTATTTCCGCCGATTGGCCGATCAGAGGGCGAAATACACACTACTTGTGTTAACGGTCAGGCGCATTGCAACTTTAGCGAACGGCAGCCCGGCGCCGGCCCAATACGCCATAGAGAGCGTTTTGCCCCACGCGCCAATCCGGAGAATCGCTGGGTGTGTCGCTACGGACGCCGCAGTGATGCGCGGAAACCGGGTTGCTGGAGACAGTGAAGACCAAGGGGGCCAGCGGCGGATTTCGCGAAGGCCAGTAGAGTGCCCGCGCGCGCGCCGCGCGCCGGATTGCAGCTACCCGCACAATCTATGCCTTATGCCTGGGGCAGAACCTGACGCAGAGCAAACGGCGCGGATATCGTTGCGCGGCGCCTATCTTTTCACCATGCCTGCGACCAGCGCGCTGAGCGAAATCGCCGTCGTGCGTCGATCGAGGGCAAATGTCTCGCCCCCGGGGTAAACCACATAGCGATGCGTCGCACCGACAGCGTCGCTTCCAATATCGAAACCCTTCGAGTGCCCCGGGGCGAGCGAACGCTTGATCTCGATCGCAAACACTCGCGCACCCGGAAGCTCGAGTACCAGATCGATCTCGGCGCCCGCTGAAGTTCTGTAGAACCATGCCTCGGTGCCGCGCGGAGCGGCGGCACACAGGTTTTCGATCACGTAGCCTTCCCAACTTGGCCCGGCCACGGGGTGGGCGAGAACGTCATCGCGTCTGCGCAATCCGAGCAGGGCGTGGGCGACGCCGCTGTCGCGGACATATACCTTGGGCGAACGCACCAAGCGTTTGCCGGCGTTGCGTGACCACGGACGCAACTGGCGTACGAGCAGCAGGTCGGTAAGCAAGTCGAGGTAACGGGTCACCGTCTGGCCGCTTGCCGCTAGTCCAGCGGCGATGCGCGCATGATTGACGAGCTGTCCTTGCTCATGCGCCAGCATGATCCAGAAGCGGCGCAGAGTCTCCGCCGGAATGCGCGGCCCGAGTTGTGGAATGTCGCGCTGCAGATAGGTCCGTATGAAAGCCTGCCGCCACTCGAAACTCGCCGCATCGTTCGCGGCGAGAAAACTGTCGGGAAACCCGCCGCGCACCCACAGCGACTCGCTCTTCGCGCGCTGCGGCGGAAGCTCGCGCTCAAGCAACGGCGTGAGTTCCGCGTAGGCGATGCGCCCGGCGAGCGTTTCGGACGACTGCCTGAGCAGATCGATCGAAGCCGACCCGAGCAACAAAAACCGGCCCACCCGCCGACCCTTCGCACGGCCCCGATCGATGAGTCCGCGCAACACCTGGAACAGTCCCGGTACACGATGGATTTCATCGAGAATCACCAGGACGCCCTCTTGCGACGCAAGGTAATGCTCCGGGTCGGCGAGCCGCGCAAGATCGGAGGGCGTCTCAAGATCCAGGTAAACCGCAACCCGTCCGCGCGCTCGCGCCGTCGCCTGGGCGAGCGTGGTTTTGCCGGCCTGGCGCGGACCGAGCAGCGCCACAGCGGGGAACTGTCGCAGCAATGCCTCGACCTGAGGCTGCGCCGACCGGGTAATCAGCGGGCTTCTGCGAACCATGCAATTTCTCCACGATGTGGAAGATTTACAATGTTAGGCCGTGGCAATGCCTGGTGTCAAGGGTCAAGGTTTCGTATGTCAAGGTTTCGTAGGCTGTGGCTGGCGCCTTGCGTTGCTCTGGTGGAGCAGTGCCTAATTGTGTAGCGGCCCGGGCCTTGCCTAGAACTCTTCCCACTTCTCTTCGCCGCCGCCACTGGCCGCCGCCTTGGCTCTGGGCGCCGCAGGCTCGGCCTTCGCCGGTTTCCCCGGCAGGCGCGCTACATTGGGCGCGCGATTCGGCCCGCGCCGTTCCGCTGCCAGCCGCCCCGGCTTCTCTGTTTTTTCCGCCACTTCCGCGCCGCCGCGGCCGGTCGCGGCAGCCGCCTCAGCCTTGCCCACGTTGAATACCGCCACCGCTGCCTCCAGATTCTGTGCCTGCTCCTGCATCGACTCCGCGGCCGCCGCGGCCTCCTCCACCAGCGCCGCGTTCTGCTGCGTCACCTCGTCCATCTGGGTGATCGCCTGGTTCACCTGCTCGATCCCGGCGCTCTGCTCCTGCGAGGCCGCGGTGATTTCGCTCATGATGTCGGTTACCCGTTTCACCGACGTCACGATCTCCTGCATCGTCTTCCCGGCTTCGTCCACCAGCTTGGTCCCGGCGCCCACCTTGTCCACCGAGTCCCCGATCAGCGCCTTGATCTCCTTCGCCGCCGCCGCGCTGCGCTGCGCCAGGTTCCTCACCTCGCTCGCCACCACCGCAAAGCCGCGACCCTGTTCGCCCGCGCGCGCGGCTTCAACCGCGGCGTTCAACGCCAGGATGTTGGTCTGGAACGCAATCCCGTCGATCACGCTGATAATGTCCACGATCTTCTTCGACGATTCGTTGATCGAACTCATCGTCGTCACCACTTGGCCCACCACCGTTCCGCCCTTGACCGCGATCTCGGAGGCCCCCGCCGCCAGTTGATTGGCCTGCTTCGCGTTCTCCGCGTTCTGCTTCACCGTGCTGGTGAGTTCTTCCATCGACGAGGCCGTCTCCTCCAGGCTCGACGCCTGCTCTTCGGTGCGCTGGCTCAAGTCCGCATTGCCCGAGGCGATCTGCTTGGCCCCGCTGCCGATCGCCTCGGTGCCGCTGCGCACCTCGCCGACGATTTTCACCAGGCTCTCGTTCATGTCCTTCAGCGCCTGCAGCAGTTCCGCGGCCTCGTCCCGTCCGGCGACCTTGATGTCCGAGCTCAGGTCGCCGCCGGCGATGCGCCCGGCCATGGCGATGGCATGCTTGAGCGGCCGCACTATCATCCGGCTCATGAAATACGTCATTGCCCCCGAGACCCCGAGCGCAAGCAGCAGGATCGCCAGCAACGCCAGCACCACCTTGTCGAAGGCGCCGGCCGCGCTGTCGTAGCTGTCCTGCGCCAGCCTCGTCTCGACCTGCACCAACTGGTTGAAGTCCTTGAGCAGAGCCTGGAAACCGCCGTCAGCCGTCTGCATGCTGCTCATGCCGGTGTTGATATCCACCGTGCTCAGGTCGATCGCCGTGTCGACGTCGTTTTTGTATTTACCCAGCTTCTTGATGATCGATTCGGCGAGCTTGCGCTCTTCCGCGTCCAAGTCGCCCTCGGCCGCGAATTTGGCGATTTTCTTGGTCACCTCGTCGATCCGGGTCTTCTGCTCGTCGGTGATCTGCTTGATCTTGTCTTCCTTGAGATTGCCGAGCCAGGTGAACAAGCGGTAGACGTTGGATTGCACCTCGCCGATCGCCTGCGCGGAATTCGCGGCGAGCTGGTAACTGCCGAAGCGGTGCTTATACATGTTCTCCAACGCCGCGTGCTGGCGCGTCAGCACGCCGTACGAAATAGCGCCCATCAGGACCAAGAAGACGATCGCAACCGCAGGCGCCGCCACTATCTTGTGCCAAACTTTCATGATCATCCTCTCCTCACCTCGTTCGCTCGTTAGACCGCGGCACGCAAGGCTTGCGCGCCGCGGCAAGAGTCAGAGTTTGTAGATACCGCCACAGACCAGGGCCGACTCGTCCAGGCGCTCGCAGTACAACGACTTTGGCTCGACCTTCTTGGTCAACGGATGGCTGTACTTGAAATCGGTCCAGGAGCCGTTCTTGGACTTCGCCGCCTCGATGATCTCGCGCACGAACTCCTTGCCGTCGACGTCCTTGAGTTCAAGCAAGACCTTACCGACCAACTTCTCGTTCGCGCCGTGTGCGGACACCTTGCCGTCGGTCTGCAGCGCGACCAGATACAGATCGCGGTCGACGAACTGGCCTTGCTTGTTGGTGATCTCGGCGTAGCCCTTGTCCTTGCCGTTGGCTTTGATGTAAGAGACGGCCTTCTTCACCATCGCCTCGGCCTCCTTGGCGCTCGCACTGTCCGCGGCCCACGCCGCTCCACCCGAGAACGCCACGGCCGCCGTCGCTGCGAACAGGGCCAGCTTGCTAAATTCTTTGCGCATCATCGTTATCTCCATTTGGTTAATGTTCACGTCACAAATCGCTATCGGGCCCAAGCATCCCGGCCGGGCAGCGCCGGTTGGCGCTCCGCCCAGTCGCCGTCGGTGCCTGTCTTGGTCTTAACGGCAAAACTTGCCGCCACTTGAGACACGCTTCTCAGCCGCAATCGCGCGGCGCCGGTCGATAGCCGAGGCACGATGCAACGTGCATCCACTGCAACTTACGCTAGAAAAGCGCGATTTCTCAGTCCGAACAGATCGGTAAGAAATGCCTATTTGCGAGCGTGATGAAAGCCGCAGCGCGATCTCCGGCTATGCCGGCACGGACCGCGAGCTTCGCGGAAACAGGTGTGAAGCGAAGACTGATGCCCATGCCAAGTGACGAGCATACGAATGTTGAGATCCGCCATTCGCGATCACCACTCCGTTTTTCGCGCAATTGCGTTTGTCGCCGCATGCTAATTTTGTTTGATCCGGGAAATTGGCGAAGACTGGCCTTACAGCCCGCGCTATTGGTACGGCCGGACTATTTCTCCAAATAGGCGCCGACACACACCATGGTTTCGCCGGCCCCATGTTCGCAATAGGACTTCTTAGTCTCCAAAGTGGAGGTCACCGGATTGCTGAATTTGTAGGGCCCATACCATCCGGCCTTTCTTGCCTTGACCATATTGATCATGCCTTGGGTTATCGCGGCTCCGTCCATGTCCTTGAGATCAATAAAGTTCCTGCCGATCATCTTGGCAATTGCACCATTGGCGAGGCAGTTGCCTTGGAAATCATAGACAAATACAAACAGATCGCGATCCGGGCCGCCTCCGCTATTTCTTGAATACGCCGCCGCAGAGGATAGTGTCGTCGACGCGTTCGCAGTACGCCGTCTTCGGCTCTATCTTCTTGGTCAACGGGTTGGAGAATTTGTAGTCCTGCCAAAGAACAGGCTTGGACTTCGCCAGTTCTATGCGCTCGCGCAGGAATTCCTTGCCGTCGATGTCCTTGATATCGATCAGCATCTTGCCCACCAATTTCTCGTTTGCGCCGTGAGCCAGAACCTTGCCGTCGAATTGAACGACTGACAAGAACAAATCGCGATCCACGAACTGGCCCTTCGTGTTGGTGATTTCCGCATAGGCCTTCTCCTTGCCGTTCGCCTTGACGTAGGCCACGCCCTTCTTCACCATCGCCTCGGCCTCCTTGGCGGTCACGTTTTCCGCCGCCCAGACCGCGCCGCCCGCCAGCGCTGCCGCCGCCATGGCCACCATTGCTACTCCATTTTTCATACAGTTGCGTTTCATCACGATTTCTCCTTTGCCTTCGATAAAAAATTCACGTTACGATCATTTGCTATTCGGCAGCCGCGCTAGCCCGAGGGGAGACTAGAATTCCTCCCACTGCTCTTTGCCGCCGCCGGCCGCCACCCTCGCCCTCGGCGCCGCAGGCTGGACGGCCGCCGCCTTGCCGGGCAGGCGCGCTACGTTGGGCGGACGACTCGGCCCGCGCCGCTCCGCCGGCGGCCGCGCCGGCTTCTCCGCTTTGTGCGCCACTTCCGCGCTGCGGTTGACCGCGGTGACCGCCGTTGCCTTGCCGATGTTGAATACCGCCACCACCGTTTCGAGGTTTTGCGCCTGCTCTTCCAGCGACTCGGCCGCCGCGGCCGACTCCTCCACCAGCGCCGCGTTCTGCTGCGTCACCTCGTCCATCTGCGTGATCGCCTGGTTCACCTGCTCGATCCCCGCGCTCTGCTCCTGGCTCGCCGCGGTGATCTCACTCATGATGTCGGTTACCCGCTTCACCGAAGTCACGATCTCTTCCATCGTCTTCCCGGCTTCGTCCACCAGCTTGGTGCCCGCCCCCACCTTGTCCACCGAGTCCCCGATCAGCGCCTTGATCTCCTTCGCCGCCGCCGCGGAACGCTGCGCCAGATTCCTCACCTCGCTCGCCACCACCGCAAAACCGCGACCCTGCTCGCCGGCGCGGGCAGCTTCAACCGCGGCATTCAACGCCAGGATGTTGGTCTGGAACGCAATCCCGTCGATTACGCCGATGATGTCCACGATCTTCTTCGACGATTCGTTGATCGAACTCATCGTCGTCACCACCTGACCCACCACCTCGCCGCCCTTGACCGCGACCGCGCTCGCCCCCAGCGCCAGTTGGTTGGCCTGCTTCGCGTTCTCCGCGTTCTGCTTCACTGTGCTGGTGAGCTCTTCCATCGACGATGCGGTCTCTTCGAGTGAAGATGCCTGCTCCTCGGTGCGCTGGCTCAAATCGGCGTTGCCGCTGGCGATCTGCTTGGTGCCGCTGCCGATCGCCTCGCTGCCGGAGCGCACCTCGCCCACGATTTTCTTCAGGCTCTCGTTCATGTCCTTGAGCGCCTGCAGCAGCACGCCGGTCTCGTCCTTGCTGTTGACTTCCACCGTGCTGGTGAGATCGCCGGCGGCGACTTTCTGCGCCACGCCCACCGCTTCGCCGAGCGGCCGCGTGATGCTGCGCGTCACCCACCAGGCAAAGAGCACCCCCAGCAGCACCGCGACGATCGAAATGCCGATCAGCATCTGTACCGCGCGGGTGTACTCGGTGTTCATTGCCGCGACGGATTCCGCGTTCTGTTTCTCCTGCAGATCGATCATCGCCTGGATCGAGTCGAACCATTTGCCCTGCATGCCCTGCACTTTGTCGCGCAGAAGATCGACCGCCTCCTTCTCCTTGCCCGCTTCGGCCAGCTCCATGACCTTGTTGAGTTCCGGTCGCGTCGCCGCGCGGTTGGCCTCGATCTCGGCGTACAGCTTCTTGGCCGCCTCGGAGCGGATGAGCGCCCCCAGCGCCTTGAATTTCTCGTCGTAATCCTTGCGCGCGTTGGCGATGCGCTCTTTCTGCTGGGCGCGCAGTTGCGGCTCGTGATACAGGATCACATTACGCACGCTACGAGCGACGAGGTTCAGATCGCCGCGCAGGCTGACGGCTTGCGAGATCTTCACGTTGTTCTCCTGCGTGATCACTTCGGTCCGCGCCTTGGTGCCCGACAGCGCCGACCCGCCGACCACGGCCACGGCCACCAGCAGCAGCAGCACCGCCGCGAAGGCCAGCGACAGCCGCGTCCGGATTTTCATATTGGCAAAAATGAACATTTCGGTCATCCTTTGTTACTGCATAAATTCAGTTGGAAAATCATCCGTTGTCACACTTACTGCAGCGTCGTCTGTTCCATCAGCGCCATGTCGGCGCTCCCCATCAGCTTCTCGATGTCCACCAGGATCAGCATGCGCTCGTCCACCGTGCCCAGGCCGGTGATGTACTTGATGTCGAAGGACGAGGAAAAATCCGGCGCCGGCCGGACCTGCTCGGGCCCGAGCGCGATCACGTCGGAGACACCGTCCACCACCATGCCCACCACCCGGCCCGCCACGTTGAGGATGATCACCACAGTGAACTGGTCGTATTCCGCCTTGCCCAGGTTGAACTTGATCCTCATATCCACGATCGGCACGATGATGCCGCGCAGATTGACCACGCCCTTGATGAACTCGGGCGCATTCGCGATCGTGGTCACCTGCTCGTAGCTGCGGATCTCCTGCACCTTCAGTATCTCGACGCCGTACTCTTCCTTGCCCAGCGTGAAAGTCAGGAACTCTTGCCGATCGGGGCTCGTGGCGATCTCCGGCTTCGCCGCGCCGGCACTGATTTGCGTTGCTTCGTTCATGTTTTACCCTCCTTGCTAACAACGATTCGCCCAATCCTGATGAATTGGCCGTGCCGCCTCCGCGCCGCGGACTGAGTCCGGTCGATACCGGTCATTACGGCCTGCCGGCCGCAAACTTGAACCCCGCTTCATGCGGCCTGCCGCCGCTCTTCCCGGGACGACCGGCGCACCAGCGCCTCGACGTCGAGGATCAACGCCACCTTGCCGTCGCCCATGATGGTCGCGCCCGACACGCCCGGAACCTTGCGGTAATTCGACTCCAGGCTCTTGATCACCACCTGGTGCTGTCCGAGCAGGTCGTCGACGAACATCGCGCTCTTCGAGCCTTCGGCTTCGACGATGACCATGATGCCGCGCTCGAATTCGGTGAGCTTCGGCCGCACGTTCAGAACCTGGTGTAGCGCGACCACCGGCAGGTACTCGCCGCGCACGCGCACCACCGTGCCCATGCCGGCGATGGTCTTGATGTCTTTCTTGGCTGGTTGCAGGGACTCGACGATGAACGTGAGCGGGACGATGAATATCTCCTCGCCCACGGAAACCGACATGCCGTCCAGAATCGCCAGGGTCAGGGGCAGGCGTATCGAAATGCGGGTGCCGGCGCCGGGCGCCGAATCGATCTCGACGCGCCCGCCCATGGCGTGCACGTTGCGTTTCACCACGTCCATGCCGACGCCGCGGCCGGAGACTGCGGTCACCACCTCGGCGGTGGAAAAACCCGCCTCGAATATCAGCGCCCACACTTCCTGGTCGGGCATGGCATCGCTCACCGACAATCCGCGCTCCCGCGCCTTGGCCAGGATCTTTGCCCGGTTGAGCCCGGCGCCGTCGTCGCCCACTTCGATCACGATGTTGCCACCCTGGTGGAACGCGCGCAGCGTAATGGTTCCCACGGCCGGCTTGCCCGCGGCCAGCCGCTTCTGCGGCGACTCGACGCCGTGATCGAGGCTGTTACGCACCAGGTGGTTGAGCGGATCGGCTATTTTCTCGATCAGGCCCTTGTCCAGCTCGGTGCCCTCGCCCACCGTCTTCAGCTCGACCTGCTTGTCGAGCTTGCCGGCGAGGTCGCGCACCACGCGCGGGAAGCGGCTGAACACGAATGAGATCGGCATCATGCGGATCGACATCACTGATTCCTGCAGGTCGCGGGTGTTGTGCTCGAGTTGCGCCAGCCCGGCGCGCAGCGCCTCGTGCAGCGCCGCATCCAGGCGCGACGCGGTTTGCGCCAGCATCGCCTGGGTGATCACCAGTTCGCCCACCAGATTGATGAGCTGATCGACTTTCTCGACGCCGACGCGGATCGACGTGGCTTCGGTGTCGGCGTGGTCGCCGGCGCGGCGCCCGCGCCTGGGCTGCGCATCGCCCGCAGCGTCCGTCGCCCTTCTGCCCGGATTCGGCGCAGGCGGCGGCGTAATCTCGGTGAAGAAGCCATAGCCGTCCGTGGCGGAAGAGTCCGCGGCGCCCGGCGCCGGCGTTGCCGCTGTTGCCGGCGCTACCGAATGCGCCGTTCCCAGCAGAATCGCAAACAGGTTTTCCGGGCTCGGATCGACCGGCTCGGCGTCACTAGCGCGATGCGGCGCAACCGGCCTCGCCGCCGCGGCTGCCTGCGGATCCCGCGCGGCGCTCGCCACGGCGACGACCTCGGCCGGCTTCGCCTGGGCAAATTCATTCAGATGGCGGCAAATCTGCGCCACCGCCTGCGCGTCGACTTCGCTCGCGAATTGGCGGCCGGCAAGCTGCATTTTGATCACGTCTACGGCCTTCAGGAACACATCCACCATCTCGACGCGCAGGCGCAACTCGTCTTTGCGCAACTTGTCCAGCAGCGACTCGAGGATATGCGTGGTTTCGGTGATTTCGTTGAAGCCGAAGGTGGCGCTGCCGCCTTTGATCGAGTGCGCGGTGCGGAAAATCGCGTTCAGCGCGTCCTTCCCCGGCTCGGCGACATCGAGTTCGAGCAAGAGCCGCTCCATTTCCTCCAGGAGCTCGGCCGACTCCTCGAAAAACACCTGGTAGAACTGGCTCATGTCGATGGTCATTGCGCTTCCTCAATATGCCGCGTTGCCGGTGTCCGCTCGCGCCGCGCTCAACCGAGCAGCTTGCGTACCACCTCCAGCAGTCGCTGCGGATCGAACGGCTTGACCAGCCAACCCGTAGCCCCCGCGGCCCTGCCCTGGTTCTTCATTTCCGCGCCCGACTCGGTGGTGAGAATCAGGATCGGCGCCGTGCGGTAGCCGGGAAGCTGGCGCAGCGAGCGCACCAGCGTCAGCCCGTCCATGCGCGGCATGTTCTGGTCGGTCAGCACCAGATTCATCGTCTTCGTCTTGGCCTTGGTCAGCGCATCCACGCCGTCCACGGCCTCGATCACCTCATAGCCCGCGCTTTTCAGCGTAAAAGACACCATGCTCCGGATGGAGGCCGAATCATCGACTGCGAGTATGCTATGAGCCACGCTGCTTCCTTCTCGTCAGATCTCATCACAGATCAGAACAGGTCGACTTCACCTGCGTGCATCAACTCCTGTTGCGCCGGACTGGCCGCCTTCGCTTGTTCCAACTCCCGCAGCAGGCCCCGCACCAGCGCTGCAAGGCGCGCCCGCTCCGGCTCCGGCGCCCGCGCCCGGCCGAGCGCCGCTGCCGGCGCGGATGGCGCGCTGGACGCCTCGCGGATTCGCAGCATCACCTGTTCCAGGGCTTCGAGTTCACGCCGCACGTGGCCCAGTTTCTGTCCCACCACGTCGCGGAACTGCAATGCCGTGACCGCGCCGTTCACATCGATCGCGACGCGCTCGGCCGCGGCACGCAGCCGTTCGGCCGCCGTTGCCCCCTGCGCCGCGGCCGTCGCCAGCGCAAGAACTCTCTGGTGGCAGCGCGCCTGCTCGCTCACGTCATTGAATGCCGTCATCAGCCGCTCGATCGCATGTTCCAGCAATTCGTCCACCCGCAGCAATTCGCTGCCCGCCCGCTGCATCTGTATGCCCACCGCCTGCGCCAGGCCGTCGATCACGGCCCGGGTGTCGCCGCCAAGCGCGGCAAGGGATGCGTCCGCCGCGCGCTGCCCGGAGTGGAGCGCGTGCAACAATACCCCGGCCCAGCCAAACGCCACGACGCCCAGCGACCATAGGTATATCGGCTCGGCTGGGGAGGACTTGAACCAAGCAAGCGCTACGGCCGCTGCCAGCGTCCATCCCGTTCCAATCAGGAGCGCCCGGTTGCGGGCGCGGTTCGGCTGCACTTGCTGTTCGCTCCAGAATGCGTTGCGTCGGATCGCAAGCGCCGGCCGCAGCTACCTTGGCCGCGCATCGATGTCGTTCTCGCCAAAGCGCCCGGCAGCGCTGAAATCCGCCCTGCGTTTGGCGCCTCGTCACCGTATCAGGCCGGCGCGCGCGCAATGCCGGGAGAACGGGGGGAAAAGGCGATCAATTTGCGCAAATGCAGACCATGCGAGCGGGGTTACAGTGCTTTCACGGCAAGGGCGGCGCTCCCGCCGGCGGGGTCCCGGAAATTTCGCCCCCGGAACGATCGGCCCGGACGACGGCTTTGGATGCCGCCGCAGGCGCGCCCAGATTCGGACAAGCGCCATCGACCGGCCTCGCCGCTATATAATGGCGCCACTGTCGCATCTGCATCGAAGTCGGAGACCTCTTGACAAGCACCGCCCGGAACGAGCAAGCGCCGCACGCGTTCAACGCCGAGTTGGAACAGCAGATGATCGACACCACGCTGCAACGCGAGGCGACTGCGCGCGAGCTTGATGCGTTCGGCGCGTCCCTGTCCCACGACCTGCGCGCGCCGCTGCGTAGCATCGAAGGCTTCAGCCGGCTGCTGCTGCAACCGCCGTACGCCGATCAGCTCGATCCGACCGGTCGGGACTATCTGCAACGCGTCCATCGTGCGAGCCTGCGACTCGCGCAAATGATGGACGATCTGCTGAATCTGGTGCGCCTGGCGCGAAGCGGCGTCAAGTCCGAGCGCGTCGATTTGAGCCGCATGGCCGAGGATATCCTTGCCGGACTGCAGGCTGCAGACCCGGCGCGCCGGGCCGAAACCGTGGTGGAGCCCGACATCGCGGTGACGGGCGATTCGCGGCTGCTGCGCCTGGCGCTGGAGAACCTGCTCGGCAACGCCTGGAAATTCACTTGCGGGAACGAGGTCGCGAACATTTTCTTCGGCCGCGCGGCGGATGGCGGCGTGCCGGCGATCTGCGTTCGCGACAACGGCGCCGGCTTCGAGCAAAAATACGCCGACAAACTGTTTCGCGCCTTCCAGCGCCTGCACGGCGAGGCCGAATTCGAAGGCGCCGGCATCGGCCTGGCCCAAGCGCAGCGCGTGATGCATGCGCACGGCGGGCGCATCTGGGCGCGCGCCGTGCGCGGCGCGGGAGCGACTTTCTACTTCACCCTGCCCGGCGTGGCGGTCGCGGCGACAAGAACCGAGCTTGCCAACCATGGACGGTAAATTGCGCATCCTGCTGGTCGAAGACTCGCCCGATGATGCCGAACTGGTGAAGCAGGCGCTGCTCCAGGCGGGGCTCGCGCCGGATCTGCACCGTGTCGACTCCGCCGCCGGATTTGCCGAGGCGCTGGCGCACAGGCCCTGGGACATGGTGATCTCGGATTACAACCTGCCCGGATTCAGCGGCGCGGAAGCGCTGCAACTGCTGCGGGCGCAGCCGGCCTACATCCCCTTCATCGTCGTGTCCGGCGGCATCGGCGAGGAAGAGGCGGTTGCCTTGCTGAAATCCGGCGCCGACGACTATGTGATGAAGGACAGGCTGGCGCGGCTGGCCCCGGCGGTGGAGCGCAGCCTGCGCGAGGCGCAAAACCGGCTGGAGTCGCGCAACGCGCAGCTCGCCTTGCACGAGAGCGAGGCGAGCTTCAAGGCCATTGTCTCGAACATGCCCGGCATGGTATTCCAGCTGGAATTTGGAGCAGACGGCGGACCTTCGTTCGCCTATGTGAGCGATGGCTGTCTGGCGCTGCTCGGCGCGCCGGCCGAAGCGCTGCGGCGGAACGCGCAGGTTTTTTTCGACCACATCCTGCCCGAGGACTTGCCCTCGTTCATGGAATCGATGCACGCCGCGTATCGGCGGCGCGCCAACTGGTACTGGGAGGGCCGCATCCGCATCGCCGGGGGCAAGGAGATCAAGTGGGTGGACCTGCGCTCCAGGTCACGCCTACACGACGACGCCGGTATGTGCTGGGAAGGCATCATTTCCAACATCACTCAGAACAAGCTCGCCGACCTCGAGATCCGGCGCTCGCGCGAGGATCTGGGCCGCCTGTCGGCGCACGTCGAAACGGTGAAGGAGCAGGAACGCAGCCGGATCGCGCGCGAGATCCACGATGAGCTGGGAGGTACGCTGACCGCGATCAAGATCATGCTGATGCGGCTGGGCAAAGGAGTGGCGCCGGAGGAGAAAGAGGCGCTGCAACGCCTGCGCTCGACCGAAGCGCTGGTGGACACCGCGATGGAGGCCACGCGCCGCATTGCCACCGAGCTGCGTCCGGGCATCCTCGATCTGGGCATCGTGGCCGCAATCGAATGGCAGGCCGCGGAATTCGAAAAGCGCATGGACATGAGCTGCCAGGTGACCTGTGCGCACAAGGAGATTCCCCTGGACAACAAAATATCGATCGCGCTGTTCCGGATTTTTCAGGAGACCCTGACCAACATCACCAAGCACGCCCGCGCAACGCGGGTCGAAGTCGAGATCGAGGCGGACGCGGACAACGTCATGCTGCAGGTGCACGACAACGGCTACGGCATCACCGACGAAGATCTGGTGAAACCGCAGGCGTTCGGCATCCTCGGCATGCGCGAGCGCGCGCGCAACCTCGGCGGCGAAGCAGGCGTGCGCAGGACGCGCAGCGGTACCGCGGTAACGCTACGCGTACCGCGATCGGTACGGGCTGCCGCGGAGAGCCCAGTCGATGACGAGCATCTGCCGCTTTTCGGAGGAGCTACCTCTTCGGGTGGTCCCGACCTTCGGTCTCCCGCCACCCAGTCATCGGTTCCGGCGGCGCCCCGCCGCAGGCCCGACGCCAAAGGAATGGAAAGAACATGATTCGAGTGCTCATCGCCGACGACCACGCCATCCTGCGCCGAGGCCTGGCGCAGATCATTTCAGAGGCCGGAGACATGCACGTTTGCGCCGAGGCCGAAACCGGCGCGCAGACAATCAAGCTCGCGCGCCAGCACCCGCTCGATGTGGTGTTGCTCGATATCACCATGCCGGACCGCAATGGCCTGGACACGCTGAAGCAGTTGAAAAAGGAAAAGCCGAAGCTGGCCGTGCTCATGCTCAGCATGCACCCGGAAGAAACCTATGCGCTGCGCGCCATCAAGGCCGGCGCATCCGGCTACCTCAACAAACAAAGCGCCCCGGCGCTCCTCGTCACCGCCATACGCCGGGTCGCGGGCGGCCGCCGCTATATCAGTCCCGCGGTGGCCGAAGCGCTGGCCGGGACCATCGCGAACGGCTCGGACCACCCCGCGCACGCGACGCTGTCAGACCGCGAATACGAAACCATGCGTCTGATCGCTTCCGGCAAGACGCTCACCGGCATCGCGACCGAGATGCACCTGAGCGTCAAGACCGTGAGCGTCTATCGCGCGCGCCTGCTGGAAAAAATGCAGCTCAAGAACAACTCGGAACTGACCCATTACGCGCTGAAGAACCATTTGGTGACTTGATCCCCCGGTTTTTTCGGCGGACGTCGGTGATCATCTATTACCCGCTGAGCGCACGCGGCGATCCTTGAATATCCTCTATTACGCGCTGGATATTCAAGGTATAATCCAGGCATGAAAATCGATCGCCCCCATCTTCGGCAAACCGTCACCTCCGCTCTCAGGCGCAGTCGGGCGGTCGTGCTGGTCGGCCCGCGCCAGGTCGGCAAGACCACGCTCGCGCGCAGCCTGGTTCCGGCAAACTCGGCCAACTACTTCGATCTGGAGGATCCGCGCGTCGAAGCACAGTTCGCCGCGCCGCTGACGACTATC
>JACRAS010000123.1 GCA_016234705.1 Betaproteobacteria bacterium
CTCGGTCGCGCGCACAAAGCCGAAGCGGCTTGCCAAGAGCGCGCGCAGCACGCGGCCGCCGTCCATCGGGAAGGCCGGGATCATGTTGAACAGCGCCAGGACCAGGTTGACCGCCGCCAGCCGGTCGATGAGCGAAAACTGCATATTGTCGAGACCGGCCGCGGCGTTGGATTGCAACGTCGCGCCGCCGACCGCCACCAGCAGGATCGTGATGAACACGTTGACCAGCGGACCGGCGATGGCGATGAGGAATTCCTGCCCCGGCTCCTCTGGGATGCGCTCGAGCTGCGCCACGCCGCCAATCGGCAGCAGCGTCACATAGGACGTCGGCACGCCAAAGGCGCGCGCGGAGAAGATGTGGCCAAACTCGTGCAGCAGCACGCACAGGAACAGCAGCAGCAGGAAGACGAGGCTGTCCAAGGCGGCGGCGCCGCCGCTCTGGGCGTAGCTGGCGGCGAAGATCCAGGCGAGAAACAGCAGGAATGTGAGGTGGACGCGCACCACGGTGCCGGCCACTTTGCCGATATTAAATGACCAGGACATGGATGCCTCGTGTGGTCGATGTCTCCCCTTGTGAGGTAATATCGACCCCAAGCGATTGCGAGGGCATTGCCTCGCGCAAGAGGATGACGCCGAAAATGGGTGACAGCTATGCCAAGGTGAAAGTCGCAGCGGTGCAGGCGGCCTCGGTATTTCTCGACCGCGAAGGCTCGACCGAAAAAGCCTGTCGCCTGATCCGCGAGGCCGGCCGGAATGGCGCCCGCGTTATCGGATTCCCGGAAGGGTTCATCCCGGCGCACCCGGTCTGGTACCACCATCACGCGGCGACCGGCGCGATCGCCAACCGGCTGGCGGTCGAGCTGTTCAAAAATTCGGTGGAAATTCCGGGCCCCGAAATCGACGCGCTCTGCCAGGCGGCGCGGGCGGCCAACGCCTATGTCGTGGTCGGCGTCTGCGAAAAGCTGCCGCAGACCACCGGCACCATGTTCAACACCCAGGTCTATATCGGTCCCGACGGCACGCTGATCCGCAAGCATCAGAAGATCATGCCGACCGTGGGCGAGCGCCTGGTGCATATGGGCGGCTACGGCGACACCTTCGGCGCGTTCGCGAGCGAATTCGGGCCGATGAGCGGGTTGATCTGCGGCGAGAATTCCAATCCGCTCGCGATCTTCGCGCTGATCGCCGAAGGCACGCGCATTCATGTCATGAGCTGGCCGAACCATTTCCCGACCAGCGGCGATCCGCTGCGCAATCGCGTTGCCATTGACTCGCAAGCGTTTGCGCAGATGAGCAAGGCATTCGTCATTTCCGCTTGCGGCACGGTTGACGAGCACATGATCGAGATGCTGCAGGCCAATCCCGAGGGCGAGAAATTCCTGCGCAATCCCAATTGCTGCGGCGGTTCGTTGATCGTTGATCCGTTCAGCCGTATTATCGCCGGCCCGATGGGCGCCGAGGAAGGCATTCTCTATGCCGAATGCAATCTCGATCTCGGCATTCAGATGAAGCTCAGGCACGATTTCGCCGGTCACTACAATCGACCGGACATCTTTCATCTGCACGTCAACCGCGCCGCCCCGCAACTTTATTCCGTGCACGGCGTTGAGCCACGCGAGGCCTTATCGGGCGCGGGCGCGTTGCATGCGCTTCCTCCTCAGGCGCCCCGGCTAGCATCGCCGAATCAGGACGAAGAGAATGCGGACGTTCCGCCGCCCGCTGAATGACCCGATCGCGCAAGGCGAGGTGACGCCATGGCTGCCAAGCTGACTGTCGATGCCCGCAAAGCGGCGCTGGCCAAGCTGTCCGGTTGGTCCGACGTCGCCGGCCGCGACGCTATCGCCAAGACATTTGTAT
Source organism: Betaproteobacteria bacterium (assembly GCA_016234705.1). Lineage (GTDB taxonomy): Bacteria > Pseudomonadota > Gammaproteobacteria > Burkholderiales > SG8-39 > 2-12-FULL-64-23. Next base: position 1,858 of record JACRAS010000123.1, read on the forward strand.
TCAAGGATTTCAACCAGGCCTTCGGCTTCATGACGCGGGCGGCGCTGGCGGCGGAGAAAATGGATCACCATCCGGAATGGTTCAACGTCTACAAGACGGTCGCGGTCACGCTTTCAACACATGACGCCGGCGGCGTCACCGAGCTCGATATCAAGCTCGCCGAGGCGATGGAAAAAATTGCGGGCGGTTGAGCTAGCAACAATGCCTTGCGAGCGCCCAAATCGCCCACCAAATACGTTTTATGGCTTTCGTACAGTCGGCTTTCCAGCGGGAGGATCAGAGCGGCGACGGCGCGCTGCCGCGCAGCTTTTGGCGCAAGACGCGGCACGTCGCCGCGCGGTTGCCGTTCGCGGAAGACTTGCTCGCCGCCTATTACTGCGCCTTCGACCGTGCCACCCCGCTGCAAGTGAGGGCGACACTGGTCGGCGCGATCGCTTACTTCGTGCTGCCGCTCGATGCCATCCCAGACGTGCTGCCAGCGCTTGGCTTCACCGACGATGCCGCGGTGCTCTTCACCGCGGTCAAGCTGGTCGCCGGCCACATCCGGCCCGCACACAAGGAAGCGGCTAAGAATGTGCTCGATGCCATGAAGGACGACTCCAATTAAGCCTGTCATGTCCCGCGAAGGCGGGGCCTCCGTGATCGCACCGTTTGCGATTGCTGGATCGTCCGCCGGAGCCTGTCATCGGGCCGGCTTTCGGCCGGCCCCGGCGGCGGACGATGACAGCAACAAAGTCTAGCTAAGGCCTTAGAATCACCTTGCCCATCACCTTGCGCGCGGCGCCGTTAACCGTTCTGTGGCTTTTCTTGCGGCCAGCGGCGCGATGCCGCCTTCACATTGCCGATTTTCACCGGTATTGGGCTAATATCCAACGATTCTCGCGAGACGTTGCAGGACCGTCAATTTTGACCGGTGAGGCCCGATGACTAGGACCTGTTTGATCCGCACCGCGATGGCCATGCTGGCCGCGTCAGCCAGCGCATTCGCCACCGCCGCATTGGCGCAGAGCGGAGCCGCGCAGAAGAAGCCGGCCAGTCCGACCGAGCAGGCCGTTCTGCTCGGACAATTCGGCGACTGGGGCGCTTATAAGGCCGCCCCCGGCGGCAAGAAGATCTGCTTCGCGCTGTCCAAGCCGACCTCGGGGACCACCAATCCGGCCGGCCGTAAGCGCGATCCGTCGTATGCCTTCGTCTCGACGCGGCCGTCGGAGAAGGTGAAGAACGAGGTGTCGGTGATCGTCGGCTATCCACAGAAGGCCAGCTACGATGCCACCGCCAGCATCGGCTCGGCCAATTTTGTAATGTACACCCAGAACGACGGGGCCTGGGTGAAGAACGCCGCCGAGGAAGCGCATATGATAGAGGCCATGCGCAAGGGGACCGACCTGGTGATTAAGAGCGAATCCGCGCTCGGCACCAAGACCACCGATACCTATTCGCTCAAGGGCATCGCGCAGGCGCTCGAGAAGGTGGCGGAGGAGTGCAAATAGAGCGCGCGCGTCCTACATCAGAAAGTCGCCACGCAACGCCTTCCCCTCTCCCCTTGCGGGAGAGGGTGGCGAGCGCGGCCCGCCTACGCTCGCTTCGCGCTGGCCGTCCTTGGGCAAAGAACGCGAATGCCGAAGGCATTCGCTATGCACCCTCTCCCGCAAGGGGAGAGGGGAATACGCCTATGGCCCGTTTGTGCTAAATAAAATTCCGATGACTCTGAGTACCGAAACCAACGTTCCCTTCGTCGAGAAAGCCCC
>JACRAS010000124.1 GCA_016234705.1 Betaproteobacteria bacterium
GCTCAACCCGGGCTACGCTTGCTGTTTAAGCCTCCCCATCGATAGAGCCTGGAGCATTTTCCGGCGAAGTGGGAACCGGTTCGCCGTAGAAAATGCGATCGAATAAGAATCTAGAGCGCGTTTCCGATTCAATCGAAACGGAACGCGCTCTAGAAACCGTTCTTCTCCAGATCGATCATGCGGGCAAACATCGCCCGTTTGGGATCGTAGGGCAGGTCCTGAAAACCCCAGCGGGCATAGAAGCTCCGAACCTGATCGTCGATCGGATGGGTGATAACGCCGAAACTTCCGATATCGCGGGAGATGCGGAGGGCGGTCGTCAGGGCGTAGAAAAGAAGCGAGCGCGCATGGCCTTGATGGTGATAACTGCGGTCCACCGCCAACTGGCCTAAAAGTGTAACAGGCACCGGATCGGGCTTATTGCGCCGATGAGCCTTAGACAGAAATTCGCGTTCGATCTGGGCGCTGCTTAGCGTCACATAGCCGATGATCGCCCCGCCATGCACGTCGCAGATGATGCTGGTGCGTGAAATCCCCGCGGCATGGTTCTGCCAAGCATGACGGCGAAACCATCCGTTCAGGGATTCGCGTCCGCAATCGAATTGGGAGCGATCGTCGTCTTCGGTGAGTGGCCGGGGAGGCGCTACTTCCGCCACGTCGGGGGTCGTTTGGAAAGCTCTTTGAGCCCGGCGTTCTCGCGGGCTGGTTCAGCCGCCCAAGCCTCGAAGCGTTCCCAGTCTTTCGCGGGAATGGCGATGATGCGCCGCTCAAGAATATCGGTCTCAGCTGCTTCCAACGCCTTGCGCCGCACGAAATCGCTCAAGTTTGTGCGGGCCTGCGCGGAGGCAGCTTCCAAGAGCAAACGCTCCTGATCGCTCAAACGCACGCTCAAGACTGAGGACGAACTGGCGGATGTGTCGATCATGCGTATGACAATGACATACGGCACGGGGAATATCAAGAAGTTTCACGAAATTAGTTTTGGTATGGCTGACAATTTTCTTGAGCGCTAACGTGCCGTCTCGCAGCGCCCGCACCCTAGGCCGCCGCCGCCAGCGCCGCGTTCGCTTCGCGACGAATGCGCTCGACCATCGAGCGCAAGCCGTTCGAGCGCTGCGGCGTCAAATTCTCACGCAGTCCGATGCGGTCGAACAGCGCCAGCGCGTCGGTGGCCAAAATCTCGCGCGCGCTCTTGCCTGAGTAGAGTGCGAACAGGATAGCGACCAGCCCGCGCACGATATGAGCATCGCTGTCGCCTTCAAAGGTTAGGAGCGGGCCGGCGGCGCCGTCCGGCTTCACATGGGTGAGCAGCCAGACCTGGCTGGCGCAGCCTTGCACCTTGTTGGCATCGACATGGGCGCTTTCGGCCAGTGGCGGTAAAGTCCGCCCGAGCTCGATGACATAGCGATAGCGGTCATCCCACTCATCGAGCAGCGTGAAATTGTCGACAATCTCGTCAATCGTGGTCATCGGAACTCGTTTGGCAACTCGTCTGGCGGACGCTCTTTATACCCTTGCTGGGTATATATAGTCCGCGACGGTGTCGATGGCCAAAATGCGCGCGACGGGCTCTCGGCCCGCGACAAGTGCCGACAAATAAGCCGCTTTAAGCGGCCGGCCGGCCCGCCCGCGCTTCGCGGCGCGGCGGTAGCGGAACCGGCGCATGCCATGCCGGTGCCATGTCCGCCGCAGTTAGCGTGCCGTGGCTGGCCGCCGAAGCCGCCTTGCCGGTGGTTTTTTCAGCGGGTGCCGTCTTCTCGTTCAGTCTGGCGCTGATGAACTCGTAGAGCGTGCGCGCGCCGGCTTCAGCCTTGTGGCCAAGGGCGACCGCAACCTTGCCGCCGACCACGCAGGCATCGGGCTGCCGATCGCAGAAGCCGCGCACATCCGATACGGCGGCGCCCGCCAGAGTCGCGGCCTGCACGGCATCGATCTGCGCATCCGGCGACGTCGATTTGGTGCCGCTTGGCAGCAGCACGCAAACGACGGTCAACCAGAAGGCCATTCGCAACAGGAAGAACATGACCGCCCCATTATCCCCGACGGCCTTTTCGCCGCCTTTGAACTAAACCTAACAGATAGGTCTGAAGCTGTCGTTGGCCCCAAAGCGAGGGTTTTGGGCAAAATAGACGCGAATACGACGCGAATTTTCGTCAAATTCGAAAAGTTCGAATTTGGCGAAAATTTTAGATACCGCCCCGCCTGGGTTGCCGGTCGGCTTTTGCGCCCGACCCGGACATGGTTACCGCAACGGCAATAAGTCGCTCAAGCGCGCGCTGGCCGGAGCCCTGGCAACCGAAATTTCACCATGACCGGCAAATGGACCGAAGGATCGCCGGGAAATCGCCTCGCGATGTGTCAAAAGGCCCCGCGGCTGCTGCACTTTAGCGTTCGCTTAAGTGCGGCTGGCTAGGATTCTGCCTACGAAAAAGGGGCGCGTTTGTTTCGGCAAGACGTGAGACAGGGACCGTGAGCTTCCTCACACCGGTGTGGAACTACGTTGACGCTTTGGTGCATCCCACCGCGGCGCATGATGCGCTGACCGCGGCCCGCCACCGCGCCTTCATTGCGCCGCGCCTGCTCGGCAGCTTTGTCGCGCTTGCGAGTTTTCCGGTCTACATTGCCTTTCGCGGCTTGCCGAGCGCGCTCGAAGTCGGTGTATTCGGCTGGCTGGTCGCGCCAATCCTGATTGCCTATTTTCTGTCGCGCACGGGCCGCTACGAAAGCGCCCATGTGCTCTCCTCGCTCGCGCTCACCGGCCTGGTGACGGTGGTGGCCTGGTGCAGCGGCGGCATCGTCGCGGTCGCGGCGA
>JACRAS010000122.1 GCA_016234705.1 Betaproteobacteria bacterium
GAAAAGCCGCTGGCCACCGAACTCGGCGAATCCGCCCGCGTCTTGAAGGCGATTGAGGCAGCCAAACTCGACGCCGTGGTCGGCTATACCCAGCGCTTCCGCCGCCGCTGGCTGGCCGCCAAGGAGAAATGCCGCACCGGCGCGCTCGGGGATGTGACTCTGGTTACGTCACGCGCGTTCATGAACCGGCTGGTGGCGATCGACAACTACAAGCGCACCGACGATCCCTCGACCATCTCGCCGATGGTAATCTCCGGCACGCACGCCCTCGACATTTGCATGTGGTGCCTGGAGGGCAAAACGCCGGTCGAGGTCTACGCCCGCTCGATCGACAAGGTGCTGGGTCCGCTCTACCAAGGCATCGACGCCACCGCCGGCATGATCATGTTCGATGACGGCACCGTCTATCACCTCAACATTTCCTGGGCGCTGCCGGTCAACTGGCCGGCCGCGGTCTATTCGCTCGAGGTCGGCATCGTCGGCACCACCGGCGTACTCACCATCGACGACACCCACCGCGACATCGTGCTGGCGGTCGCCAAGCCGCAGTCGGAGGGCTACAACCCCGATACTTCGCGGCTGGTCGATTTCATGGGCAGCTATCCGCCCGGCGACATGGCGCTCGGCGAATTGCGCGGGCCGATGGCGTTGGAGACCGATAGCTGGCTCAACCGCGTCGCGCTTGGCCTGCCGACCGCGGCGGCGACGGTGGAGGAAGCGCACCGCAACCTGATGCTGACCAAGGCGCTCGACCTGTCCGCCAAGCTCAAGCGGCCGGTGAAGCTGCCGCTCGATGCGGACGCGTTGAAAGAGGTGGCGTAAATGTTCGCTCGCACAACGGCTCGATAGAGAGCTCGGCTGTCCCGAGCGGAACCTTGCCGATTCTCGGCCGCCTATCGGAGCACCCGGTAGAGCTGGAATGCATCTCCGCCGAATACAAGATCCAAATGCTTCTTGTCCGGGTTCGGCGAGTTCGGCGTTGTGAACACGATGTAGACATAGTCGTAGTGCCGCGGCCAAAGGTCCCAAAAATATGAGACGTCTGCGTTGGCACGATCGGCGACCTGCACGAAATAGGAAAGCGATGGTGGCCACCGATTTTCGGTATCGACGAATTTTATAAATTCCTTTCGCGCATGCAGAATGTGCTTGCCTCTGACGGTGAACGCAGTCGACACCAACGCAGAACGTTCGATGGTAGCCAGCGACGCCGCGTGAACCAGGTTGAAATGGCTGATCGATTTGTACGGCGAACGGTCGTCAAAAACGACAAGCACGCGCGCACCGCTTGTGATGGATTTGACCGATTGAAAAAATTCTTTCGTGCCACGGTCAAGGTGGTTCCAAACCAATTGAACTTCGACGATACGCGCCGCCAGCAATAATGCGAGCAGAGCCACCAAGCCGCGGCGGGCGACGCGGTGCCGCAGGTCAATGTCGAAGCAGGCAATAACCATGAAGGCGACCGCGATCGGCAGCCGCTGATCGGCGTGATGGGCCCCGAACAACGCGCGCGGCATGGCCAGATAGACGACGGTGCCGACCCCGAGAATGGCCCAGCCGACCGGATGGAAGCTCAGCGCGCCACGGCGCCCCGCATAAGCCGCTGCGACAGCGACAACGGCGATCAATCCATAGGCCACGGTTGGATAGTAGACGTTGATCACCTCCATCAAGCCGTCGATCTTGCCCCGTATCTCCCAAAAGACCGGCGCGCCCGGCGCATCCCAGGTCGGGCCGGCGATCAGGAGCACGATGAATGGAATAAATGGCAAGCCAGTTGCGAAAAAATCGGCGAGTAGCGGCGGCAACGGCTCCGCACGCCTCGACCATAAGCGGTTCAATTCGATGGCAAGCAGTCCAAGACCGTAAAGCCCCGCCGCGAACAAATGGCAGAAGAACAGCGCCAGCGCAAACAACGTGGAGACCGCAAAGCGCCACGGCCAGTGGCGGTCGCGCAACGCGACCCAAGCCGCGAGGCCCCAAAGCGTCAGCCCGATTCCGAATACATAGTTCATCACGCCGATCAGCAGCACGCCATTGTAGAGCAGCGGCAGGGCAATGAGCGGCAGCGCCGACCAGCGGCCGAACAGTGCGCGATTGAATGCAAGTGTGCCGGAGCCGATCAGTACGAATGTCAGGATCGTAAAGATCTGTCCGGCGAGATAAACGTCCATGAACCGGTGCAGGATCGGAACGACAAGGTCGATCATCAAATTGGGGATGACCTGCCACTCAATCGTATAGAAGCGGGCGAGGTTGGGGTCCGAACCGATGGCGTTGATGACATGCGTTCGCGCCAGGTGATTGACGTAGTCCTCGAACGGCGGCAGCGGGTGCGTCGCAATCGGTATCGAGGCTGCCGCCATCAGCGCCACGAACAGAACGGCGATCGTCAACGGGCGGAAGTCGCCCGCCCGCCCCGGCACGAGGCGGTGGCGGAATTGTAGGCCTTGCATGCGATGCCCCGGCTGCGCGCAAAATATCGGGGCGGACGCTAGCAGGACGAGATATTCCCGCAAAGCCAACTGCGCAATCGGAAGTTGCAGAGAATAGACGCCCTCATGCTCCCGCACCGGTTCGATCGCCAATTCGCCCGCCAGCTTGTCGAACTGCGTCGGCATGACGGCACGCTACGCCCGGTATAAACTGCAAAAAAACCAGAGCATTCCGGGCGGGAGGACGAGACATGAAGACAGCGATCCATTGGTTGCGTGTGCCGGGCGCGTTGCTGATCCTGTTCGTGCTGTTCGGCGCGGCCGAACCA
>JACRAS010000125.1 GCA_016234705.1 Betaproteobacteria bacterium
AGGCGCTGCTGCTTGCTGACGCCGGAGTTGTTGAGCAGGATGTCGATGCCCCCCAGGGCCGACTCGGCGGCGGCCACCGCGGCGCGCACGCTCGCCACGTCGGTTACATCCATCCTCGCCACGCAGGCCTTGCCGCCGGCCCGCTCGATTTCCTGCTTTAGCTGTTCCAGCTTGTCGGTGCGGCGCGCCGCCAGCGCGACCCTGGCGCCGGCCTGGGCAAGAATTTGGGCGAAACGCCAGCCGAGCCCGCTGGAGGCGCCGGTGACGAGTGCGGTTTTGCCGTCGAGGCGAATGCTTTGCTGCATGTTGTGTCCTTTGTGCGCGGGTTTTTCCGGCGCCACGGTACCGCGTTCTGTCCGTGGCGACAAGCGGTACGCCTGGTTTTTTTGAATTGCACACTTCCGCTGCTGCCTCTTGCGTTCGAATATTTCACATATGCTAAAATATTTTCATGAATGTGAAAACAGCCGGTCGCACCCTCGACCTGTTCGAGGCCTTCGCGCGCGAAGGCAGGCCGCTGTCGCTGTCGCAGCTGGCGCGGGCCATCGCCGCGCCGGTGTCCTCCTGCTTCGGCATCGTGCGCACCCTGGAGGCGCGCGGCTATTTGTATGAAGTCAAATCGAGGGGCGGCTTCTATCCCACCAAATTGCTGTTCGAACGCGCCCGCGTCATCGCCAGTCATGATCCGCTGGCCGAACGCTTCTTGCCGCTGCTGGAAAAGCTGCGCGACCAGACCGGCGAAACCGTGCTGGTGGCCAAGCGCCTGGATCGCCAGGCGGTGTACTTGGAGGTGCTGGAAAGCCCGCACAGCATCCGCTACAGTCCGAAAGTGGGCGAGTTGAGGTCGCTGCATGCCGGCGCGAGCGGGAAGGCACTGCTGGGCGGCCTCGCGCCGGCGGTGCGCAACGAGTTGCTCGCCGGCATGAGGCTGCCGCGCATGACCTCCAGGACCATCACGTCGCGCGCCGCCCTGGAAACCGATCTGGAGCAAGGTCGCGCGCGCGGCTGGTACGTAACGCGCGGCGAAACCGTGGCCGACCTGATGGCGGTGGGGGTGCCGGTGGCGGTAAATGGGGAAATCTACAGCGTCGCCCTGGCGGGACCGATGCAGCGCATGGACGGCGCATTGAAGCGTCACGCGAAGCTGCTCACGGAGTTGCGCGCCGCGCTGGAGCGCGAGGCGTGAATCGTACTGGGCGAAGAAAAGTCAAAGGCATCTACCACAAAGAGGACACGACGGACGCGAAGTAAGGCCAAAGCGCTTCGTTCGATCTTGCCGTTCTCCGTGTCCTTCGTGGTGAAACTCAGTTGCTTGGATCGGGAAGGAATAAATCACAATGAGCTGGCTGCCGCTGGAGGGCATCAAGGTCGCGGATTTCTCGGCGCTGATACCCGGACCATTTACTACCGCTATTCTGGCCGACCTCGGGGCCGACGTGATTAAGGTCGAACCCCCTAAAGGTGATGCGGCCAGAAGCCTGTTGCCGGCGGTGTTCCATGCGACCAACCGCAACAAACGTTCAATTGCGCTCGATCTGAAGCACCCGCATGCGAAACCCGTGATCGAGCGCCTGACGCGCCGGGCCGACATCGTCATCGAATCCAACCGTCCTGGCGTGACGGCGCGCCTGGGGACCGATTACGCCAGCCTGTCCGCGCTGAACCCAGGGCTCATCTACTGTTCGCTTTCGGGTTTCGGCCAGAACGGACCCTGGCGCGACAAGCCGGGTCACGATATCGGCTATGTCGGCGCCAGCGGCGGGCTTTCCTATCCCGGCTCCTGGCTCGGGAAGCCGGCGCGTTCCAGCATTCCCATCGCCGACATGCAGGGCGGCAGCTTCGGCACCATTGCCATCCTGGCGGCGCTGCACCAGCGCGGCCGCACCGGCAAGGGCGCCGAACTCGACCTGAGCCTGTACGAAGCGGGCTTGTTCTGCGCCGCGCTGCGCCACGGCATCGGCGAGCACACCGATCCGCGCGCGCATATCTGGCCGGTGAACGATCTGTTCGAGACCGCCGATGGCAGCGTGCTCATCCTGGGCATCGTCGAGCAACATTTCTGGGAAAATTTCCGCGCCGCGGTCGGGACCCTCGCGCCCGCGCTGGCAGATTCGAAGTTCGACACCGATCACAGCCGGCGCAAGCATGGAGACGAGCTGTCGCGATTGCTGAAAACACTGTTCCTGCAGAAGACCGCGAGGGAGTGGCATGCGCTGCTCGAGCCGCAGGACGTTCCGGTCGAGCTGCCGCTGACGCCGGCCCAGGCGAGCCGCACCGAATATGCGCGGGCGCGCGAAGCCGTGGCCGAGGTGGACGGCGAGCGCCATGTTCTGTTTCCGCTCTGGGCCAACGGCCGCCGCGCCGGCGGACTCAGACGCGGCACGCCCGCTCTCAATGCAGACGGCCGGGCGGTATTGCAGGAACTGGGATTTGCGCACGACGAGATCGAGCGCATCCTGCGTTCGGCCGTGGCACCCGGCGCAGCCGGAGTAACGGGGTAGAAATGGAATTGGTACTGGGTATCTGCCGCAGTAGTTGAACCACACCGGTTTCACGACAGCTGGCAAGGATTTGGGCTAAGATTCGCGGCGGTTCGGAGATGGGAGATTGCAATGCAGAAATATCAAACGTACATAGACGGCAAATACGTCGACCCGGCCTCGGGCAAGTGGTTCGACAGCTACAATCCCTATACCGGCGAGCCCTGGGCACAGATCGCGCAGGGCACCGCCGAGGATGCGGACCGGGCCGTGCGCGAATACCTGCAGGTGAAAAGCGTCTGGATCAACACCGGCGCGGTAACCGGCAATCCGTTCGTGATGCGTTGAGTGATGTCATTCGGAGGTGGGATGCTTAACAATGAAAATGGGTTGATCATAGATAATGGGCCGATCGCGGCGGGCGAAGCGATGGCAGAGTTTGCGCTGGTGAAGACATGAACCAGCCCCCTGTTCCCCTGGTCCCGCGTCCCGCCGCGAGCCTGATCCTGGTGCGCGACACGAACGCCGGCATGGAGGTTTTCATGATCCGGCGTTCGGAGGAGGCCGATTTCGTTAAAGGCGCCCATGTCTTTCCCGGCGGCGGGGTCGATGTCGCCGATGCTTCGGCCGAATTGGCGGCCTATTGCGAAGGCCTGGACGATTTTGAGGCGAGCCGGCTGCTGGGAGTGGAGCGGGGCGGCCTGGCCTATTGGGCCGCTGCCATGCGCGAGTGCTTCGAGGAAGCCGGACTGCTGCTCGCCCATGACGAGCGCGGCGAATACGCCGACTCGAACCAGCCGCAGCGCGTAGAGGTATTCGCGCAATGGCGGGAGTCGGTGCGTGCGGGGCGGGCGACGCTCGCCGACCTGTGCCGCGAACACCAGTTGCGCCTGGCTGTAGAACGCCTGGCCTATTACAGCCATTGGATCACCCCGCCCGGGCGACCGCGCCGCTACGACACGCGCTTTTTTGTCGCCGTGGCGCCGGCGGCGCAGACGCCCTCGCACGACAACAGCGAGACCGTCGATCACCTTTGGATCCAGCCCGCCGAAGCGCTCGAGCGCCACCGGCGCCGCGAGCTGCATCTGGTGTTCCCGACCATCAAGACGCTCGAGAGCATTGCCGATTTTCCCACCGCCGAGGCATTGATGAAGTTTGCGCGCTCGCCGCGCGAAATGCCCCTTATGGCGCCGCGCGCCGCGACCACGCGCGCGGGCAGAAAGATCCTGGTGCCCGGCGATTACGCCTACGCCGAGGTCGGCCGGCTCGATCCGGAGGGCAAGGGCACGGTCGCCGGCGAAATTATTCCCGGCGCGGTGGTGCGACTGTCGGATAAAGTGCGGCGCATCACCGCCCCCAATCCGGGCTTCATGACCGGTCCCGGCACCAATACCTATCTTCTGGGCGCGGGCGGGGACATAGCCGTGATCGACCCCGGTCCCGCAATCGATGCCCACATCGAGGCGCTGCTCGCGGCGGCCGGCGCTCGCATACGCTGGATTCTCGTCACCCACACCCATATGGACCATTCGCCTGCGGCCGCACTGCTGAAGGCGAAAACCGGCGCAGAGCTCATAGGCATGCCGCCTCCGCCGTTTGGCAGCCAGGATCAGAGCTTTCGCCCCGACCGCGTGCCCGTGCACGGCGAGTGCATCGAGTTGGCCGGCGGCGCGCTGCGCGTGATCCACGCGCCGGGGCACGCCTCGAACCAGCTTTGCTATCTGCTCGAGGAGGAGAAGCTGCTATTCACCGGGGACCACGTCATGCAGGGCTCGACCGTGGTCATCAATCCGCCCGACGGCGACATGCGCGTCTATCTCGACTCGCTGCGCCAGCTGCAGGGCGAGGACCTCGCCTGGTTCGCGCCGGGGCATGGATTTCTCATGGACAAGCCGCAGGAAGTGCTGGAACGCCTGCTCATTCACCGCCGCATGCGCGAGAACAAGGTGCTAAAGGCGGTGCGGAGTGCCGGCACGGCGACGCCGGAGGCGCTGCTGCCCGTGGTGTACGACGACGTGGCGCCGGGTCTGCATCCGATGGCGAGCCGGTCGTTGCTGGCGCATTTGATCAAGCTGAAAGCGGAGCACAAACTGGTCGAGGCGCGGGGAAAATGGAGCATTGCACAGGGCGAGGCACCGAGGGGCTCCTGACTATCGGATCTTAGAATCTTCTAAGGAGACATCATGTTCAAGAACGTGCTGATTCCCACGGACGGGTCGAAATTGTCGGTGAAGGCGATCAAGTCGGGCGTGGTTTTCGCCAAGAGCGTCAACGCCCGCGTTACCGGCTGCTATGTGGTTGAACCCTTCCAGCCTTACTATTTCGGCGATTACATACCGCCGGACATGCCCACGCCCAAAGAATTCGAGCGCCACGCGCGCGAGGCCGGGGAAAAATACTTGAAGCAGATCGAGACTGCGGCGCGTGCCGCAGGGCTGACATACAGCGGATCGGTGGTGAAGTCGGACAGCCCTTACGTGGGCATTATCAACGCGGCTAAGAAAGGCGGCTGTGACCTGATTTTCATGGCCTCACACGGGCGCAGCGGCCTGTCGGGGCTGTTGCTCGGCAGCGAAACCCACAAGGTGCTGACCCACAGCAAGATTCCGGTGCTGGTGTACCGCTAGCGTGAGTCCGGCTAGGCGTGCGCTATATCGCAAGCAAGCCGGGGAAAACAGCTTGCCTGTATCCAAGTCGTGGTCACGCGCGCCCGGGCGGGATATCCCTAGCCAGGATCCCGGCCGAGCACGCTCTTCAGGCCGTTGCTGTCGAGAATGCGTATGTTTTTCTGCTGCACCCCGATCAGGCCGTCTTCCTGGAACTTTGAGAACGTGCGGCTGACGGTTTCCAGTTTCAGCCCGAGGTAGCTGCCGATCTCTTCGCGCGTCATGCGCAGATTGAATTCCGAGGGTGAATAGCCGCGCGAAGCGAAGCGCTGCGACAGATTGAGCAGAAATGCGGCCAGCCGCTCCTCGGCGCGCATGCTGCCCAACAGCAGCATCACCCCGTGCTCGCGCACGATTTCGCGGCTCATCACCTTATGAAAGTGCTGCTGCAGCACGTACAATTCGCGCGACAGTTCCTCCAGGCGGGCGTAGGGGATGACGCACACCTCGCTGTCTTCCAGGGCGACAGCGTTGCAGGAGTGCTGGTCCGAACCGATGCCGTCCATGCCCAGCATGTCGCCGGCCATATGAAACCCGGTGACCTGGTCGCGGCCGTCCTCCATTACCAGGGTGGTTTTGAAAAAACCGCTGCGCAAGGCGTAGAGAGAGCCGAATTTCTCTTCGGAACGGTATACACTGTCGCCACGCTTGACCCGTTTGCGCGTATAGACCATCTGGTCCAGTTTCTCGATCTCGTCATGACTGAGGCCGGTCGGAAGGCACATCTCGCGCAGGCTGCAATTGGAACATGCATTTTTGAGCGCGTGTATGTCGATGACCTTGGCAAGCTTTGGGGCGCTCATCTGTGTACACCTAAGGAAGAATTGGTTTGATCCACATCAACATTTTCATTCCGGAATTGTGCAAACTTGACCGATGAGCGTGACCGCCTTGCATACTAATTCGTTTCAAGACAACCTGCAGGTTGATGCCGAGCTGCTGAGAAAATTCAACATCAGCGGTCCGCGCTATACCTCTTATCCGACCGCAGACCGCTTCGTCGAGGCCTTTGACGAGGCTGCTTATCGCAGCTGGCTGGCGAAGCGCAATGTGGGCGGGATCACCCGATCGCTTGCATTATACGTCCACTTGCCTTTTTGCGACACAATTTGCTACTACTGCGGCTGCAACAAGATAGTCACCAAGGATCACGGCCGTTCAGCTAAGTACCTGAAATATCTGGCCCGGGAGATCCGCCTGCAAAGCACCGAGTTGGGCGGCAGGCGGCGGGTGACGCAGATGCATTGGGGCGGCGGCACGCCGACCTTCCTCAGCGAAGCCGAACTCACCGAACTGATGCAGATGATACGCCAGAGCTTCGAGCTCGATCCGCACGGCGAGTATTCGATCGAAGTGGATCCGCGCAAGGTCGGCGAGGAAAAGGTGGCGCTGCTGGGCGCGCTCGGCATGAACCGCATCAGCGTCGGTGTGCAGGACTTCAACCCCGAAGTGCAGCGCGCCGTCAATCGCATCCAGAGCGTGGCGGAAACCATCGAGGTGATCGACGCGGCGCGCAAGCACGGCTTCAAGTCGGTCAACATCGATCTGATTTACGGTCTGCCGAAGCAGACGCTAGCCGGTTTCAGTGACACGCTGGCGCAGGTGATCAAGTGTTCGCCGGATCGGATCGCGCTCTACAATTACGCGCATTTGCCGGCGGTATTCAAGCCGCAGCGGCGCATTCTCGATGTTGACATGCCGCAGCCGGAGGTAAAGCTGCAGCTCATGATCGATGCGATCGAGACGCTGCTCGCTGCCGGCTACGTCTACATCGGCATGGACCATTTCTCCAAGCCGGACGACGACCTGGCGGTGGCGCAGCGGCAGGGGCGGCTGTACCGCAATTTCCAGGGCTACTCGACCTACGGTGATTGTGACTTGATCGGGCTGGGCGTGTCGGCGATCGGAAAGATTGGCCCGACCTACAGCCAGAACGTGCGCACCCTGGAAGAGTATTACGACCGGCTCGACAGCGGGCTGCTGCCGGTGATGCGCGGCATCGAAGTAACCGCCGACGACTTGGTGCGGCGCGCGGTGATCCAGGCCTTGTCCTGCCATTTTGAATTGTCGATGGAAGCGATCGGGATTGCGCACCTGGTCGATTTTCGCGCCTACTTCGCCGCCGAACTGGCCGAGCTGCGCGAGTACGCCAAGGATGGGCTGGTGGAAATCGACGGCGACTGGATCGTGGTCACGCCGAGAGGGCGGCTGCTGGTGCGCATCCTGTGCATGGTGTTCGACAAATACCTGCGCCAGGCAAGTCGGCGCGCGAGTTATTCCAAGGTAATCTAGATCATGGAGGCCCGGTTCGCGGCCGCCTTCCTGACCGGACTTCTGGGCGGAGTTCACTGCGTCGGCATGGGTAACGGCATTGTCGGCGCGCTGCTGGCCGGTTTCGCGTGTCGCGGGCCTGGCAGGGGCGCCGATCCGGGCGAGCATATCCGGCAAGGGCTGCTGTGTATCATCTGACCAAGTTCGTGCATGAGCTATGCGCGCTGGCAAGCTTCACGCTATTCGCTTTGCGCGGGGTGTGGATGCTGCGCGATTCGCCGCAACTCTCACGACGCTGGGTGAAAATCCTGCCGCACGGCATCGACACCCTGCTGCTCGCCAGCGCCATCGCGCTGACGCTGATGCTGCACCAGTACCCGCCGACCCATGCCTGGCTGAGCGCCAAGCTCGCTGGCTTGCTGGTGTATATTGGTTTGGGTCTGATCGCGTTGCGCTACGGCAAGACCAGGAGCGTGCGCGCCGCGGCTTGGATCGGAGCCTTGGCGGTATTCCTTTATATCGCTTCGGTAGCGCTAAGCCATGACCCGCTTGGTTTTTTTCGTGTCGTGACCTGAAACGGTTTTTATTGGTATCCGCAATCGCGCAATCAGACATCGGAAGCAGACGCGGAAGCCTGTATTATCGAGTCCGATTGGCCGACATCAACAAGGAGCACAGCGTGACCAGAATTCTAGTCGCTGTCGACGGATCGTCGCATTCGGCCACGGTGGCCAGGGCGGTGATCCAGCACGTGTCCGCGTACAAACAGCCGCCCGAGTTGCATCTGGCCTATGTACATCTGCCGGTGCCGACACTGGGGGGACTGATCAAACCCATAGGGCACGAGACGCTACAGCGCTATTACCGCGAAGAGGGCGAGGACGCCCTGCGCAGCGTGAAAAAGCGGTTCGATCGCGCCAAGCTGGCATGCACCATGCATATCATGGTGGGGCCCATCGCCGAGAGCCTGACGAGTGTGGCAAAAAAGCTGAAATGCGACCTGATTATCATGGGTACGCACGGCATGGGCGCGGTGTCGGGGATGCTGCTCGGTTCGGTCGCCACCAAGACCGTTCACCTGGCCCGCTGCCCGGTGGTGCTGATCCGGGAATGAACGCTCCAGGCCAGAACAGATGATCGCGCTCCACCCCGACGTCGCCTGAGTGCCGTATGGGCTGAGCAAGGGCTGGAGGGAGACGTATGCTCGACTGGCTCAAGCAATTTGGCGGCAAACCCGACCATCCCTTGCGCGATGCGGAAGCGGCGAAAGAGGTTCTCGCCGCTCTGCCTGAAGGTGTATCGCTGGAAACGCTGGAGCAGCTCACGCACTGGGTCGGTTCGGTCAAGGATACCCCCGGTTTTGCCTGCGACGACCGGCTGGCGGTGATGTGTCTGCTCGACCAAGCGGCGGCAGCGCACGCGGAGCCGCTGTTCAATCAGTTTTTCTCGAAAATTCACCAGCAGGACCGCGCGACGCGCAGGATCTGGGATGCGCTGTGCGAGTATTGGGGCCGGTTGGCCGGAGGCTACGCCCAATGCGTCGCCGATTTCGAGCATGGCGAGAAAGGCGCGGGAAGCGTAGAGGAGCAGATGCCGCTCGCGCTGGCGCGCGCGCTGCGCGCGGCCAGCCTGCGCTTCAAGTTGCGCTATCTGCGCTTTGTCGGCATCGATGCCAAGGCATGGGCTCCGCTGTACCGCATGTATGCGTTCGCCGAGCTGAAACAGTTCGACAATGTTCCGGTCGTCGCCTATGCGCGCGAAGTGCACACCACGGCGCGCGCGGAATTGCAGAAGATCCTGCTGCTTTACCTGGCTGCGCCGCACGAGCTTCCGCCGGGGCAGCTCGAACTCGCTTTCCGCATTCTGGCGCGTTTTGCGATTTCGGCGGAGTGGTCGCGTGTTCCGCGGGCCGAGTGCAATTTTGTCATCGACATGGGCGTGGGCGGACCGCCTTCCCACTTGCCCGCGAAGGAAGCACCCGGCGCCAACAAGCGCTTCATCGGCGGCGGACAGGCGTTGACCAAGCTCGCCGAGCTCAGGATGCTGAGCGAGAAAAACATGCTGAGCGAGGAGCAGCGCTTTGGCCGGGAGTTCTCGCCGGCGCAGATCATCACCGTGATCAAGCATCTGCATGTCTACCTCAGTGTGGCGCCGCCGCACCGGCGCTATGCACGGACCAAAGCCGCCGCTGAAGTGAGCGTGGTGCACGGCCTGAAGCCGATCTGCCAGCGCGTCACCAAGATCGAACTGGGCTCCGGCATGTCCCTTGGCGAGGACTTGGACATCAGAGCCAAGACGGCGAACATAATGAAGCTGGTCGCGGAGGAGATCGAGTCCACGCCTGAAACCTGGGCGCAAAAGGACCAGAGCGAATGGGGGCTCGGCGCCGATATCCCGCCGGATCTTGGCAAGTGGGCCGAGCCGGGAAAGCTTTGCGGCGTCCAGCCCCGCGGCGAGAAGAACTGGTGGGTGGGTATCGTCCGCCGCATGGATGCGGACAATGGGCTGCATTGCGGCATCCGGATTTTCTCCAAGCGTCCGGTTTCGGTATGGCTGCGGGTGCTCGGGGCCGGCGAGCACCAGGCTGCCAACTGGGAAAGCTCGACCGGCTCGTTCGCTTTCGATTACCTGCGCGCGCTCATGCTGCCCGATGCGCTGAAATCGCACGACCACCCGGTGATAATCCTCGAGAACAAGACCTACGTTCCCGGCCAATTGTGCGAGGTGATGATGGGCGAGCACAGCCGCCATCTCAAGCTGGTGGAGTTTCTCGAAGAGGGTGAAGACTACGTGCGTGCCGCGTTCGAGTGGCAGCGGCCCGGCAAAGGCTGAATCAAGGAAATGAGGGTATTTGGCCGGGAAAAATCAAGCGAAGTATAATGACGCGTTCCCCACTCGATCAAGAAAGAAGACTGTCCATGAGATCCCCCCCTCTACTGCTTGCTCTGGCTGGTTTTTCCAGTCTCGTCTTGGCGCAGCCGCTTCCGGCGGGGCACCCGCCCACGGCGGTGAAGAGCGAGGGCAAGGGCGTGCCCCACGCCCAACTGCCGCAAAAAGCCAAGGTGCTGAGCAGCATCGACGCGGCCGGATACACCTACCTCGAGGTTACGCAGAACAAGAAAACCTTGTGGCTTGCCGGGACCAGGGTCGCCGTGAAAAAAGGCGATGTGATCCGGTTCGACGACGGCATGGTCATGACGAACTTCAACAGCAAGACCCTGAACCGCACGTTCCCCAGCGTCACCTTCGTCAAGCGCGTGCTTGTCACCAACGAAAAAGAGTAAGGCGCCGAACGGGTGCCGGACGGGAACAGCCGCCGGCGCGCCCGGCTTGACGCAGGCGGTTTCATGACAGCAGACAACGCGTTCGACATCTGGCAATCCCGGTTGAGGAAGCACGGCCTGAACGAGGTCCGGCGGCTGGCGGCGGCGCGGCCGCTGAAGCCGCGCGCGTGGCGGTTTATCTTCTTGCGCCACGGCGAAACCGAGGGCAATGCCCGGCGGGTTTATCAGGCTCCCGATATTCCTCTCAATCCGGCGGGGCAGGCGCAGGCGAGACGCGCGGCCGAATATCTGCGCGAGCATCCGATCGAGCGGATTCTCGCGAGCGACATGCGGCGCGCGTGGGAAACCGCGCAGGCCGCGGCGAAAATGGTGCGCGCGCCGGTGATTCCGGAACCGCGCCTGCGCGAAAGATGGTTCGGCGATCTGATCGGCACCTCGTCGATAGACCTCGACTGGCGCAACGAGCCGCCCAACGGCGAATCGTTGCACGAGTTCGTCGCGCGCACCCAGGCCGGCATCTACGATGCCCTGGACACCGAAGCATCGACCCTGCTGGTCGCCCATGGCGGGTCGCTTTACGTCCTGGTGTTCAGCCTCGGCGCCGACCTGCTGGAGCAGCACATCGCCAATGCCACGCCGTTGCTGTTCGAGTACGCATCCGACGCAGACCGCTGGTACATCAGCAACCTCGCCCCGAAACATGTCACCGCGGGGTATCGCACCACGGTGGATTGAAAATGGCGCGAATTTGCACGTGCGCGCCAACCTACCCGGTCCGGGAGCGGCGGATAGATTTTCTTGTTGGTCGGACGCGGAGGGCGATTTTGAATCTGATGGGTTGGACGGGGATGGGGGGAGGAGCAGGGAGCACTGCGACGCCGCAGGCCGCGGGTCCCGAATCAAACCGGCTGCCGCGGCGCGCCTGCGCCTGCGCTCTCGCGCCACGCCTGCCATGAAGATCTTCTACGGCTGGCGCATGGTTGCGGCCGGCAGCGGCATCCAGTTTCTGCAGGCGGCGCTGCTGCTCCAGGCTTTCGGCGTCTACTTCGCGGTGCTTGTCGAGGAGTTCGGCTGGAGCAAGACCGCGCTCTCGGGCGCCGCCGCGCTGCAGCCGATGGAGGCCGCCGTGCTCGGCCCGGTGCTCGGCTGGGTCGTCGACCGCTTCGGGCCGCAGGGCATGATCCGCATCGGCATCGTCATCTTCGGCGCCGGCTTCATCATCCTCAGCCAGATCGATTCGCTCGCCGGGTTCTACGGCGCATTCTTGGTCATCGCGCTCGGCTCGAGCCTGTGCGGTTTTTTTCCGGTGAATGTGGCGATCATCCAGTGGTTCGAGAAATTGCGCGCCCGCGCGCTCTCGGCGCTCTCGCTCGGCATGGCGCTCGGCGGCATCGTCGTGCCGGTGGTCGCCTGGTGGATGCAAAGCTTCGGCTGGCGCGCGACGGCACTCGCCTCGGGCCTGCTCGCGATCCTCGTCGGCTGGCCGCTGGCGCAGGTGTTCCGCCGCCGCCCCGAGGACTACGGCCTGACCGTGGACGGCCTGCCTCCGGCCGCAGCCGACGCTGCGCGACCCGAGGCAGGCGCGCAGCGCGAGTACAGCGCGCGCGAGGCGCTGCGCACCAGCGCTTTCTGGCTGCTCTCGCTCGGCCACGGCTTCGCGCTGCTCATCGTGTACGCGGTCAACGTGCACGCGATCACGCACATGAAGGAGGGCCTCGGCTACTCGGTTGCCCAGGCGGCGCTGGTCATCACCCTCATGACCGCGGCGCAGGTCGGCGGCGTCCTCGTCGGCTGGGCCATCGGCGACCGCTTCCAGAAGCGTTTCATCGCCGCCGTGTGCATGCTGATGCACGCGGCCGGGCTGCTCATGCTCACCTACGCCGCCGGCCAGGTGATGCTGGTGGCCTTTGCGCTGCTGCACGGCGGCGCCTGGGGCCTGCGCGGGCCGTTCATGCAGGCCATCCGCGCCGACTACTTCGGCCGGCGCTCGATCGGCATGATCCTGGGGCTTTCGTTCGCCATCGTCGTCGTCGGCCAGATCGGCGGGCCGATGTTGGCCGGCGTGATCGCCGATCTGACGGGGAATTACCGCGCTGGGTTCACCCTGCTCGCGCTGCTTGCGGGCTTGGGTTCGTTGTTCTTTCTGCTGGCGAGGCGGCCCGAGTAGGCACGGCGCCAGTGTCGGTTTGACATTGGCGCGCGGCGCGGATCGCGGCGGGGACGTCAGTCACACGCCTCAACGGCAGTCCCCATAGGGTAGTGCTCGAGGCCCCAAGAAATAGGCACCGCTTACCGATGTTTCACCGGCAGCTCGGATCCGGTCCCGAAGAATGCGCCCCGCGTAAAGAAGGTGTAGTCCGCTTCAAGTGCTCCGATGCCCAAAAGCACCATCAACAACAGCGGCGGGATCAAGATGGCATACATCAAGGCCAGCCGCTCCCAGATCATGTGCATGAAGACGGCGACGATCAGCCCTGCCTTCAGCAACATGAACACGATGATCAGAAACCACCTGAGATATCCCTGAAAGTGGAAGTAGTCAACGAGATAAGACGCCGTGCTGAGAATAAACAGCAATCCCCAGATCTTGAGATAAATGCCGATCGGATGTTGTTGTCCCTGTGCGTGTGCCATGGTTCCTCTTACCAAAGATAGAAAAATGCGAAGATGAATACCCACACCAGATCGACGAAATGCCAATACAGGCCCATGATTTCGACGATCTCGTAGTTTCCCTTCCTGCCGGTCATGAAACCCGGTCTCTCGTTATCCAGATCTCCGCGCAAAACCTTTATCGCGATGATGATCAGGAAAATCACGCCGATCGACACGTGAGTGCCGTGGAAACCCGTGATCATGAAAAAGGCCGCGCCAAACTGCGCCGCGCCCATCGGGTTGCCCCAGGGACGCACCCCCTCTTCAAAGATCAGCTTGGTCCACTCGAAGGCCTGCATGCCGACGAATGTGGCGCCTAATAGGGCTGTGATCAGCATCAAGATGAAGGTCATCTTTCTATTTTTTTCATAACCGAACTTGACGGCCATGGCCATGGTCCCGCTGCTGCTGATCAGGACGAAGGTCATGATGGCGATCAGGATGAGGGGAATCTTTTTGCCCCAGAGCGTCAAAGCAAAAACCTCGCTGGGGTTGGGCCAGGGTTCCGTGGTGGACATCCGCACCCACATATACGAGATCAAGAAGCAGCTGAAAATGAAGGTATCGCTGAGCAGGAAGATCCACATCATCGCCTTGCCCCAGGGCACATTCTTGAACGCGCGCTGGTCCGAGGACCAGTCGGCGACGACGCCCTGCAAGCCTTCAGGCTGCGCGAGAGATTCTGCCGAACTCGTCATTACGGGTTGCATCATGTTTTCCGATCCCTTCTATTCTATTAAGCGACACGATTTCTAATAATGTTCTCTGCTGCGGCAGCAACCGGACTGCGGCTCGCTCGTTGAACGCCGGTCCGCGACTCGCCATGTCCTCACCTCGTCGGCCCACAGATTGTAACCGTGTCCGGGGTACAACTATTCTGACGCGGGGGGGTGGACAACAGCAGAGCGAACAAGACCAGCCAAACCAGCAGTAGATAGTGCCAGTACACCGTGCACAACTCCACACTCAAGCGTACCTCGCCGGCCTCAGCGCCGCGCGACAGCCTGGTTGTCGTCTTGGCCCAGACCCAAAGGCCGCCCAAAAGGTGCAGGCCGTGCAGCGCGGTGAGCAGGTAAAAGAAAGCATTGGCTGGATTGGCCGCTATAAAATAACCCGAGGCGCTGAGTTGTTGCCACACCCAGAGTTGCCCAGCCAGGAAACAAAAGGTGAAAATACCGCCGGCAATCAGGCCGGTTCTCACGCCGCCCGTCCGTCCCCGTCGTGCGGCAACGCGCGACCATTGCATGGCGATACTGCTCAGAACCAGCGCACCGGTGTTCAGCCACAGTCCATTCGGCACGGTCAAGGTCGTCCAGTCCGCCCCCGCCATGCGCATGTAGTAGGCGCTGATCAGCAGCGCGAACAGGGAGGTGGCGACCGCCAGGAACACCCCGAGACCCACTTTCACCGGCGGCAGGGAGAAGGCGCCATCGCCGGGAACGTCGTCGATCGCGCGCCGCTCTACCCAGGGGCTGACGTTGATCGTTTGCCGGAACAGCCACCATACGACGGTGGCCATGATCGCGACCATGACCAGCAATACCGTCGTCACGACGATTTTTCCTCCGGGCTTCCGGCTTTGCGGGCGGGCGGCTGGTTTTGCGGTAGGAAGTCCTTATCGGCGCCGGGCACGCTGTAATCGTAAGCCCAACGATAGACCGCCGGCAACGCCGCGCCAAAGTTGCCATGCGTCGGCGGCGTATGGGAGGTCTGCCACTCCAGCGTGGTGGCCTGCCAGGGGTTGTCACCGGACGGTTTGCCTTTGAAATAACTCCAGATCAGGTTGAACAAGAACACCAACTGGACCGTGCCCACGATCAAAGTCGCGATGGTGATGCCGGCATTCAAGGACTGCGCCGACGCCGGGATAAAATCCGTGCCTTCAACTGCATAATACCGGCGCGGCACGCCCAGGAAACCCAGGTAATGCATGGGGTAGTAAATGGCATAGGTGCCGAGGAAGGTGACCCAGAAGTGGAATTTGCCCAGGGTGTCGTTCATCATCCGCCCGGTAATCTTGGGATACCAATGGTAGATCGCCCCGAATATGACCAGGATGGGTGACACGGCCATCACCATATGGAAGTGCGCAACCACGAACATGGTGTCGGAAAGCGGGAGGTCCACAGTCACGTTACCCAGGAACAGGCCCGTGAGTCCGCCGTTGACGAAGGTGAAAATGAAGCCGATGGCAAACAGCATGGGCACGGTGAAGTGGAGGTCGCCCCGCCATAAGGTCAGCACCCAGTTGTAGACCTTGAGCGCCGTGGGGACGGCGATGATCAGCGTGGTGGTGGCGAAAAAGAAACCGAAGTACGGGTTCATCCCGCTGACGTACATGTGGTGCGCCCATACGATGAAACTGAGGCCGCCGATCGCCAGAATCGCCCAGACCATCATGCGATAGCCGAAGATGTTTTTTCTTGCATGCACGGCGATCAGGTCGGAGACGATGCCGAAGGCGGGCAGGGCGACGATGTAGACCTCGGGATGCCCGAAAAACCAGAACAGGTGCTGGAACAGCACCGGGCTCCCGCCGCTGTGGTCGAGGTGCTTTCCCATCGAGACCAGAGCGGGCATGAAGAAACTCGTGCCCAGCGCCTGGTCCAAGGTCATCATGATGGCGCTGACGAACAGGGCCGGGAAGGCCAACAGCGCCAGGATGGTGGCCATGAAAATGCCCCAAATCGTCAGGGGCAAACGCATCATCGTCATCCCTCGCGTGCGCGCCTGCAACACCGTCACCACGTAGTTCAACCCGCCCATGGTGAATCCGATGATGAAGAAAGCCAGGGAAACGAGCATCAAAATGAGTCCCCAATGCGCTCCCGGAGTGCCCTCCAGGATGGCCTGGGGCGGGTACAGGGTCCAGCCGGCGCCCGTGGACCCGCCGGGTACGAAGAAGCTCGCCATCAGCAACAACACCGCGAACAGATAGATCCAGTAACTCACCATGTTCACGTAGGGGAAGACCATATCGCGGGCGCCGATCATCAGCGGGATGAGGTAATTGCCGAACCCGCCCAGGAACAGCGCGGTGAGCAGATAGACGACCATGATCATGCCGTGACTGGTCACGAACTGAAGGTAATAGCTTGGGTTGATAAAGGAAAAGGTGTGTGGAAACCCGAGCTGCAGCCGCATTATTCCCGACAACACCAGCGCTACCAGCCCCACCGCGATCGCCGTGATCGCGTACTGGACGCCGATGACTTTGGCGTCCTGGCTCCAGATGTACTTCCCGATGAAAGTCTTGGGATGGTAGAGTTCCATCTCTTCGATTTCGGCAGGCCGGGCGAAAGCCGTTTCATCATGCGCAACATAACTCATTGATATTTCCTCTTCGCTGATACTTAATTACGCTCGATACGCGCGAGTCTCATCATTTTAGGGTATTGATGTAGGCAACGAGGTCGCCGGTTGCCTGATCATCGGCCAGGATCGCGGCCATCGATGCCATCTGCGGACCGTACAGGTCTTTCGGATGGGCGCCGCGTATGCCCTGTTTGAAATTCTTCAATTGCGTGACCATATACCAATCACTCATGCCCGCCAGCCGGGGGCCGTTGGTTGCCTGGACGCCCCGCCCATCGGAACCGTGACAGCTTCCACAGGTCACATACAGATTTCGACCCTTGGCCGCATCGTTTTTCAGCGTGGGCTGGGCGGGCTTGTCCGGCAGCGTCTTGATGTAGGAGACGACGTTATCCATGGCAGCGTCGTCCGCCAGCGTCGCGGTCATCGGCGCCATCTGTTTGCCATACACGTCTTTGTCGTGAGCACCCCGGGTACCGTGCTTGAAATAATTCAATTGCCGCTTCAGATACCAGTCTCCTTGCCCGCTCAATTTCGGCGCATTCATCGCTAGATTACCTTCACCCTGCACGCCATGACAGGCGCCGCACACTGCATAGAGCGGCTTGCCCGCATCGGCATCGCCGGCTACTTTAGACAAGGATTGCGCGAACGTCGGGTAGCTGCTCAACCACTCCTGAAACGCGCGCTCTTCTTCCACCACGACTTTTCCACGCATGGTGAAATGCGCGGTTCCGCACAGTTCTTCGCAGAGAAGGTCGAATTTCCCGGTCCGCGTGGGCGTAAACCAGACGTAGGTGACCAGGCCCGGCACCAGATCCATCTTGACCCGGAACTGCGGCACGGCGAAGTCGTGCAGGACGTCTACGGAGCGGAGCAGCGCCTTGACCGGCTTGCCGACGGGCAGATGCACCTCCGGGCTCGTGATCAAGACGTCGTCCCGACCGAACGGGTCGTCCGGATTGATGCCAAACGGGTTCTTATCGCTGACATACCGGGCATCGACAGTACCCAGCACGCCGTCCTTTCCGGGGAAGCGATAGCTCCAGTGCCACTGCTTGCCCACCGCCTCGAACACCGCCGCGTCTTTCGGGACATCGACGAATTTCGCCCATACCAGCAAGCCGGGGGCCAACATGGCGACGATTCCGACCGTGGTCAATCCGGCCAGCCACCCTTCCAGCTTCTTGTTCTCGGGTTCGTAGTCCGCCCGGCTTCCCTTGCGGTGACGGTAGCGCACCACGCAATAGGCCAGGAACAGATTGACGGCGACGAAGACGGACCCCGTGACCCAGAACGTGATCGATATGGTGTCGTCGATCGAAGTCCAATTGGAGGCGATCGGCGTGAAATACCACGGGCTCAGGAAGTGAAACAGAACGGAGCCAGCGACCAACAAAACCAATACGATTGCTAAGACCATAGCGACGGCCCACCCTTCACGCGATCCCGGTCGAATGGTTTCGACGGGATCCTCTTGTTATAACCGCTCGTCTTTTTTCCGACCGAGCTTCTGGTAAAACTACCCGCCTGAGCGGGATTAACCGCCGAATGGGACAGAGATGGGCGGCCATTGCTGGCAAGATGGAGGTTCCAAAGGCTTCATTGGTGCCCGGGACAGATATTACGCGATGCTCGGGGACAATGCAAGTCAACCTCATTACGTTTCGGACGTCGACGGGGAGTTGTTGCGCCGCCGCGACGGGGTGTGGTACGGTCGAATTTAATCTCCTTGGGAGAAACCACATGTCCGAGGTGGTCGTATCAAGCGCTCGTGGCGGCCAATGTGCATCGCGGCGCGTGCCCGGCGCGCGCCGGCTGATCGGCTCAGGTTATTGGCAAAGGAGCAAGACATGACCAAACCAAGGCGGTACCGCGCGCAACGGTTCAGGCGGGCACCGTACTCGATACCGCTAGCGGGGGCGGCGGTATGAAACGTCTGCGCTTCGACGACGCGCTGCGCGCGGCGATCACGCAGAATCTTACACGTCGCGTCGCTGCGCCCCTGCAGGCGCGCGGCCTCAAACGCGCGGCGGTATGCGTGATTCTCACCGATGACGGCGAGGGCGTCGCGTCGCTGGTGCTGACGCTGCGCGCGAAGCGCTTGAGCACGCATTCGGGCCAGTTTGCGCTGCCCGGCGGACGCGTCGATGCGGGCGAGTCCGCCGTGGACGCCGCGTTGCGCGAAGCGCGCGAGGAGATCGGGCTCGAGCTCGCGCCCAAGGCCATCCTCGGATGGCTCGACGATTACCCGACGCGTTCGGGCTATGTCATCACGCCGATCGTGGTCTGGGCGCCAGACGACGCGGCGATGAGCGCGAATCCCGCGGAGGTGGCGGAGATCTACCGCGTGCGTCTGGCTGAGCTGAACCGGCCGGGCTCGCCCGAATTCGTCGCAATAGCGGAAAGCGATCAGCCGGTAATCCGTTACCCGATTCTGGGCACGCTGATCCATGCGCCGACCGCAGCGGTGCTCTACCAGTTCATGGAAGTCGCCGTGCACGGCCGTACCACGCGCGTGGCGCATCTGGAACAACCGGTCTGGGCTTGGCGCTAGGGACCTGTTTCAAAATGAGGGGATACCTCCCCTTGCTCCCCTAATCTAAATCCTTGAAAACCGGAAGCAGTTCCCTCGAGTCTTGGCGCGGTACATGGCCGCGTCCGCCATCTTGATGAGGGTTTCGTGGTCTTGGGCATCGCTTGGGTAGACGGCGATGCCAATACTCGTCCCGATTTCGACCGCCTGCGGGTGGTTCTCTAGACGGAAAGGCGCCACCAGGGCCGCAATTATTTTTTCGGCAACGGCCGCGACATCCTGGCGGTTTGTTATGTCGCGCAGGATCGCGGTAAATTCGTCACCCCCTACGCGGGCTACAGTGTCGGATTCGCGCACCTGCTCGCGGATTCTTGCGGCAACAATTTTCAGGAGCTGGTCGCCGGCATCGTGCCCGAGGGTGTCGTTCACCGGTTTGAACCCGTCCAGGTCGAGGTAGAGCAGGGCAAACTGGCGGGCGTCGCGTTTGGCAAGGCTGATCGCCTGACCCAGCCGGTCGTTGAACAGCAGCCGGTTCGGAAGACCGGTGAGGCTGTCGTGATGCGCCACGTGCTGAATGCGCTCCTCTGCCTGCTTTTGTTCGGTAATGTCGATCGTCATGGAGTAGCACCCGGTGACTTGCCCCTGTTCTGCCGCACGGGGTATAAGCTTGACCTCGATCCACCTTTGTTCGCCGCTCTCGAGCTGCACCTTCCGTTGATAAACAACCGGATCGCCCTCAAGCGCTTTATTGAAATGCCCTTCTATCTCTGGATAGGCCACGTCTCCGACGATCTCGCGCAACGGCTTGCCGACAATGTCGGCCACGGTAAAGCCGAAAAAATCCGCGTAGCGCTTATTCGCGAAAACACAATTCATCTTCCGGTCGACATACAGGATCATGGCCGGTACGTTATCGGTCAACAGGCGCAACTCGGCTTCGCTGTCGCGCAATGCCTGTTCCGTCCGCTTGCGTTCGGTGATGTCGGTGTAGATGGTGAGGAAGCCGCCGCTCGGCAGCGGATTTCCACGAATCTCCAGGACGATCCCGTTCGGCCGCGTGCGTTCGAACACATGGGCCTCCATTTTCTTGGAACGCTCGACCGCCGCGGCGACGATCTTGTCGGGATCGCCGGGGCCATAGTCGCCGCGCAGGGCATTGAAGCGGAACAGCATCCGCCCCGAAGGCAGCCCATGAGCAAACAGTTCGTCCGGGAAGTCCAGCAGCTCCTTGAATTTCGCGTTGCACGCGATTAATTCAAGGTCGGGACCGGCGAGAGACACCCCGCAGGGCAGATAATCCAGGAGTACCTGGAGGATTGCGTTGGGTTCCTGGCGATTTGCGCGCGAGTCGTGCGCGCGCTCGCCAGGCGCCGCGCCCTGGCTGTTTTTGTCCGCATCATTATTCATATCCGCCTTTCCTCGATGTCGAAGCGCGGAATCACCCTCCGGCTTAATGCCAGACGGAAGGCTGCTGCCGGCGCTTATTGGCGCCGGGGATGGCAGGTCAAGCCGTATATAGGCTACGCGGCCTTGACCTGGGCGGCAACTTCTTCTTGCGGCGCTTGACGCGAAGGCGCCGGATAGCGTGTAATTTGATCCAATAGCTCGGCAACCGGCAACTTAATCGGCGGAGTTCAACTTGTCGATCACCCAATTCTGTCTGAACGCCCAAGGCCACCTCTCGTGACTGGATTTCCGGCATCTATCGAGTTAGCGTCGCTGCTCCTGTTGCTGGTGGGCATCGGGCTGGCCTTTTCCGACATCCGCCTGTCGGGCTGGGTCCTGGGCTGGATCCTGCTCTCCGGCGCGCTGCTGGTGCAGTGGTTCCGCAGCATCCTGAGTTATTCCTCGGCGCGCGGAAATGTGGATCCCGACATCGTTGAGATCGCCGACGACTGGATGGGACTCGGGTTCGCGCTGCTCATCGTCGCCTCGATGTATATGATGCGCGAGGTATTGGCGAGGCACAGCCTGACTGAGCAGAGACTTCGCGTCATCAGCGCTGCCGCCCGGGATGCCGTCGTCATGATGGACAACAGGGGCAGGATCGCCTTCTGGAATGAAGCGGGGCAGAGGATTTTCGGCTTCAGCCGGCAGGAGGCGCAGGGAAAGAAGCTGCACGAACTGATTATCCCGGAACGCAACCGCATGGATTTCGAAAGAAACTTCACCGATTTCAGAAGGACAGGGCAGGGGCCGGTCATCGGCAAGACCCTGGAATTGCCGGGGATACGCAAGGATGGCGCGGAGATCGTCACCGAGGTTTCTGTTTCCGGAGCGGACGTAGACGAAAAATGGCACGCGATCTGCATCTTCCGCGACATCACCGAGCGCAAGCGCGCGGAACAGTTGCTCGAGCTCGAGTACGCAGTGGCGCGTTGCCTCGACGGCGCGGACAACACCGCCGAGGCGCTGAGAGCGGTGATCCGCGCCATCTGCCAAACGCAGGACTGGGAGTGTGGCCGATTCCTGCGCGTGGACGATGCGGCCGGCGTGTTGCGCCTGGTTGAATACTGGAGCGTGGCCGATGGGGCGATCCAGGGCTTACTTGCGGCATCGCAGGGAATCACTTACGGCCCGGGCGTAGGCATGTCCGGCAAGGTCTGGCAGTCGGGACAGCCGCTGTGGATCGCCGATATCACCAAGGATGCCCGCGCGCTGACGGCGATTTTCAAAGCCGAGTCCGGCGTGCGCGGCGCATTCGTTTTTCCGGTGAAAGTGGAGGGAACGACGATCGGCGTGTTCGCCTTCAACAGCCACGAAATTCGAGAGCCGGATGTCCAACTGCTTTCGGCAGTGCGGGCGATCGGCAGCCAGGTCGGCGGCTTCCTGCGGCGCAAGCGCGGAGAAGACGCGTAGCGCGACACTCGCTTAAGAACGCTTATGCATGCAACCCTTCACCTGATGCAGCAGTACGGCTTCCCCGCGACGCAGCGAGGACAGCTCGACACGCTGCAGGTCAATCTCGGCTACCGTTGCAACCAGAGCTGCCTGCACTGTCACGTCAATGCCGGCCCGCAGCGGAGCGAAATGATGTCGCGCGAGACGGTTGCCGACGTGCTCGCTTTCCTCGAGGTTTCGGGGGTGAAGCAGTTGGACCTTACCGGGGGCGCGCCGGAGCTCAATGCCCACTTTCGCGGCTTGGTGATGCGCGCGCGCGAGATCGGCGTGCACGTGATCGACCGCTGCAACCTTACCGTCCTGGATGAACCCGGGCAGGAGGGGCTGGCGGAGTTCCTCGCGCACCAGCAGGTCGAGATCACGGCTTCCTTGCCCTGTTATCTCGAGGACAACGTGGACCGGCAGCGCGGCAAAGGCGTATTCAAGCGCAGTATCGCCGCGCTGCGGCGCCTCAATGCGCTGGGTTACGGCAAGGACGACGCCCGGCTGGCGCTCAATCTGGTTTATAACCCGCAGGGAGCGGTGCTGCCTCCGGCGCAGGCCGGACTTGAAGCCGATTACAGGAGGGACCTGGGCGGGCGCTTCGACATTCGGTTCACGCGCCTGTATACGCTGGCCAACATGCCGATCCAGCGCTTCGGCTCGACGCTGGTATCGATGGGCAAATTCAACGAGTACATGGCGCTGCTCAGGGGTGCGCACCGCGACGACAATGTGGACGGGGTGATGTGCCGCAGCCTGTTGTCGGTGGACTGGCAGGGCTATGTATACGACTGCGATTTCAACCAGATGCTCGGGTTGCCGCTTGCCATCGAGGGAAACAAGCGGCCGCATCTGTCCGACCTGATCGGCCGCGATCTGCGCGGCAACCAGATCGCGGTGCGAGACCACTGCTACGGCTGCACCGCCGGGAACGGTTCCTCCTGCGGCGGGGCCTTGCGCGGCTGAGAACTCAGCGCGCGCTGCGGGGGTGTTAGCTGGTCGATCGGAGCAGAGCCCCGCTCAGCAGATCCTTGGACAGATATTGCCGGCGGTAGGTTTCGAAGGGCACAGTGTCCGCCGCTTCTATTTTTCGCTGCGCTTCCAGCGAATCCTCGGCCATGCGCGCATAACGGGCATTCAC
This sequence comes from Betaproteobacteria bacterium, assembly GCA_016234705.1. Taxonomy (GTDB): domain Bacteria; phylum Pseudomonadota; class Gammaproteobacteria; order Burkholderiales; family SG8-39; genus 2-12-FULL-64-23. The sequence goes on from JACRAS010000125.1 coordinate 23,232, forward strand.
CTCGGCAGGCAAGGGCAGGTCCTCCAGGGTGCGGCGGTGGCGCAGCGATTGAGTCAGGGCGAAGGCCACGTAGGACTTGTCATGAGTCTGTTCGATTTCCGCGAGCATGCGGCCGGACCGGGTTGCGGAGGATTCCCGGAGGGCGGCGCCGGCGGCCGACAGGGCATCGCCGTATGCGCTGGTCCGGTGAGCGGCATCGAGGGCCGCGGCGATCGGCTCGCACTCTTCGACCAGGCCGGCACCCCATTCAGCCAGGCCAATTTTTTGTCCGCGGTATTCGAGGCGAACATCCGGGTCCCGGCCTCTTTGGGCGACGTCGTGCTGGTTGCGCGAGATCGCGGTAATTTCCTGCGGCGTGTCCGGGGGGCTGTCGCTGAGCAGGCAATGCAGCAGAAACAGGTCCAGAAAGCGCATCGTGTCGGCGGCAATGCCGATCGGGCAGAACGGGTCGTTGTCCATGCAGCGCACTTCGACATATTCGACGCCGCGCTCGCCCAGTGCGTACAACGGTCGCTCCCCGGAACGAAAGCGCGGCTTCGGCCGGATCGTGCCGTAGAACTCGTTTTCGATCTGCAGCAGCGTCGTGCCGAGCTGCCGGTAGTCGTCGCCGTCACGCAGGCCGATGGCTTGGTACGGCGGATAGGGCTCGGTAAGCGCGCCATTGAGCGATCCGGCGTAGCTCCTCAGGCTGTTGAAGCTCACCGCCAGCGATGCCTGCGCGTCGCTCTGATAGCCCAGCGGCCCCATGCGCAATGAGGTGGCCCCGGGCAGGAACAGCGTGCCGGCATTCAATTCCCGCAGTGCGTGCGCCCGGCCGGCGACGAAGGAGCGGCATACCGTCGGTGACGCGCCGAACAGGTAAAGCAGCAGCCACGAATGGCGCCTGAAGTTGCGAATCAGGTGGAAATACGCGTCGGTCTGGTAGGCGGCTACGGGGCCGCCGCTTGCATCGGCCCGCTGCAGTATCGGCCAGGCCGCCTCCGGCATGGAGAAGTTGTAGTGCACGCCAGAAATGGTCTGCATGCGCCTGCCGTAGCGATGCGCCAGGCCATTGCGGTAAACTGTCTTGGCTCTGCCCAGATTGGATCTGCCGTATTGTCCGAGCGGAATGTCGTCGTCGGCGGGCAGGCCACAAGGCATGCTGGTGCACCACAGCAGCTCGTCGCCCACATGGCGGTAGACAAGCTGGTGGATCTCGGTGAGTTGCGCGAGACATGTGTCCACGTCGGCGTGGATGCCGGTGATCAGTTCCAGTTGGGATTCGCTGAAATCAGTAGTGATGTGCGGGTGCGTGAGCGACGACCCGAGCGCGGCCGGATGCAGCGTGTCTGCGAGCAATCCGTCCGGCCTGACGCGGAGACTTTCTTTTTCAATACCGCGGCGGATGCCGGTCAGCACCTCGCGCGGAAGTATCCGTAGCCGTTGGTGGAGGCGGTTCATGCGTGTTCCCTTGACTTTAATACCCCTAGGGTAGCAGAACCACGCTGCCGTTTGCTGCCAAGCACGCCCCTTTGCGTTACCATGCATGGCCGATAGCGACGGCACTAAGCGCCAGTTGGACGCCACCCCGCCATAGCCGAGGAGTTCGTGACTTTGCGCCAACCGCTGCCCGCCTGATGAGACCGCGGGGAATTTCTACGAGGAGCGGAAGTTGCCGGTCTTAGCCGCAATCGGGGTGGTCCTGGCATTGACAGCCGTTCCTGCTTTTGCGGGCGACTTCGAGGATGGCTACAAATTCTATGAGAGCAGGGATTACGCTCGAGCGATAAAATCGTTCCGCAGGGCCGCGGAACAGGGGCACGCGGCGGCCCAGTACAACCTGGGTCTCATGTACCGCAAAGGACAGGGCGTAGCGAAGGATTACAGGCAGGCCGCGTTCTGGTATGAAAAGGCGGCGGCGCGGGAAAACGGGTTCGCGCAATTCGACTTGGGCGCGATGTACGCCGAAGGTCAGGGCGTGGCGCAGGACTACAAGCAGGCAGCCTCCTGGTTCGAGAAAGCAGCAGCGCAAGGGTACGCGTCCGCGCAATTCAACCTCGGCGTCATGTACACCGAAGGCAAAGGCGTGGCGCGGGACTACGGGCAGGCCGTCTTCTGGTATGAGAAAGCCACAGCGCAGGGGTATGCATCCGCCCAATTCAACCTGGGTCTGATGTATTACAACGGTCAGGGCGTGGCGCAGGACTACCGGCGCGCGGTGTCCTGGTATCGCAAAGCCGCGGCGCAGGGGAATGCGGAGGCGCAATTCAACCTGGGGGTCATGTATTACAACGGCCGGGGCGTGGCAGGAGATTTCAAGGAGGCCGTGTCCTGGTATCAGAAGGCAGCAGCGCAAGAACATACGCCTGCGCAGATCAGTCTGGGTATCATGTACTACAACGGCGAAGGCGTAGCGCAGGACCATGTCGAAGCGTGCAAATGGTTGATGCTTGCAGGGACGAACGGCAACGAAGTCGCCGCAAAAAACCGTGAAATTGTGGAAAGGAAGATGACGCCAGAGCAAATCGCCGAGGCGCAGCGGCGAGCCAGCGCATGGATGAAGGCGCCGCGCAGGTAACGCGGCCGGCGCTGCCCGGTCTTGACCTAGGAGCTTTGAATGAATATGACAGCGATCGCTCAAAACGTGACTGCCGGCCCGCGGCTTAATGGGCGTCGAAATGGCTGGCGGATCGCCGTCTTGCTGTGCGTCGCTGTCTGTTCCGCGACTGCCCGGGCCGAGGTGGCGCCCGAGAATTCCGCGCTTCAGGTCTGGATCAACCCCGGCATCTACTCGCAGCACTTCGACTCGAGCAAGGGTCTGCGCAACAACAATATCGGCTTGGGCGCCGAAGTGCTGCTGGCGCGTGACCATGTATTGATGGGCGGCAGTTTTATCAACAGCAATCGCGTGCGGACCCGCTATGCAGCCTACGAGTGGCGCCCCCTGCACTGGCAGTTTGCAGGCTTCAATATAGGCGCCGGGATCGCCGTGGGCGCATTCGACGGCTATCCGAACTACCGCAATGGCGCATGGTTCGTCGCGCCTGTGCCCATGCTGGCGATCGAGGGCAAGACGTTCGGCGCCAATCTCAGCCTCATTCCGACGGTTGCGAAGCGATTCGACGGAGCTTTGGCGGTTCAGATCAAGCTGCGGGTCTGGTAACCAACAGGCCATCGTCGCTTTTCGCCATCGCGATTCCTGCAGGCGATCGTGTTTGCGGCGCAAAGACGTAGTCGGTACGCGCCGCTCGGCCGCGGGCTGGCGGCAACTGACACTGCTTTGTCGCCAGCCCGATGCGGCGCAATGGAGCGCGCTGGCTAACAATTCCGGCTCCCGCGCGGCATAAATCGCGGCATAATCGCGGCATATGAACACACACCATGCATTCGCCCACAAGGCGCAATCCGGCCGTCTTGCCATCCAACTCGCGCTGGCGCTGATCGTCGCTGCCTTGCTCGCTGCGGCAGTGTGGTACGCCATGCGGCCGAAACCTGTGACCGTCGCGGTCGCGCTGGCCGATGTCGGCCGCGTGGAAACCACGATAGCAAACACGCGCGCGGGTTCGGTCATGGCTTGCCGGCGCGCCAAGCTTGCGCCACCTGCCGGCGGACGCATCGAGCGGCTCAAGGTGGCCGAAGGTGACAGGGTGCGCACGGGTCAGGTGTTGCTCACGCTCTGGAACGACGACCTCACGGCGCGCGAGCGGCTGTCGCGCGAGCAATTGCAAACCGCCAGAGCGCGCGTGCGCGAAGTTTGCGAACTGGCGAAAGCGTCGGCGCGCGATGCCGGGCGCGCGCGCGAGCTCAAGGCGCGCAACTTCATCTCGCAGGAAGCGGCGGAGCGCGCCGCTGCCGATGCGGCGGCCAAGCAGGCAAACTGCGATTCGACCGGGACCCAGGTGGCGGAGGCCGAAGCGCGCATCCAGGCAGCGCGCGCGGACACCGATCGCACGGTGCTGCGGGCGCCGTTTGCGGGCATCGTCGCCGAAGTCAACGGCGAGGTGGGCGAATACCTGACACCGTCGCCGCCGGGCATCCCGACGCTGCCTGCGGTGGACCTGATCGACGACTCCTGCCTTTACGTTTCCGCGCCGATCGACGAGGTGGACGGGGCGCAGCTCAAGCTCGGCATGAGCGGCCGCGTCACGCTGGACGCCTACCGCGGCCGGCATTTTGCCGGCAGGGTGCGCCGCATCGCGCCCTATGTGCTGGCAGTGGAGAAACAGGCGCGCACGGTCGAGGTCGAAGTCGAGTTCGACCGGCCTGGCGAGGCAAAGCATCTGCTGGTTGGCTATAGCGCGGACATCGAAATCGTCGTCACTGGCCGCGACAATGTAATCCGCATCCCGACTCCCGCGCTGATGCCGGGCAACCGCGTGCTGGTGCTCGCCGCAAGCGGGTTGCTGGAGGAGCGCAAGATCGAAACGGGCCTGGCCAACTGGGAGTTCACCGAGGTGAAAGCCGGTCTCGCCCCGGGCGAAAAGATCGTCACCTCGCTCGAACGCGAAGGTGTCAAGGCCGGCGCCCGCGCCGTGGCGGAGAAAGCTGTGGCGGAGAAGAAGGAGGCCGCCAAGGCCCAAACGCAATGATCCGTCTCGCCGGCATAGCGCGCACTTTCCTGGTGGGTGGCGAGGAGGTTCACGCCCTGCGCGAGGTGAACCTTGCAATCACGCGCGGCGAGTATCTGTCCATCATGGGCCCCTCCGGCTCGGGTAAATCGACGCTGCTCAACATCATCGGCCTGCTCGACCGCCCCAACGCCGGGATCTACGAGCTAGACGGGGGCAGGGTCACTGCCCTCAGCGACGACGAACTGGCGCGGATGCGGCGCGAGAAAATAGGTTTCGTGTTCCAGTTCTTTCACCTGGTTCCGCGCTTGACGGCGATGCAGAACATCGAGCTGCCGATGGTCTTGGCGGGCGTAGATCCGGCTGAACGCCGGAACCGGCTGGTTCGCCTGCTCGCCGAATATGGTCTGGAGGAGCGCGCCGGCCACCGTCCTGACCAGCTCTCCGGCGGCCAGTGCCAGCGGGTCGCCATTGCGCGCGCCATGTCCATGGGACCGACGGTGATTCTCGCGGACGAGCCGACGGGCAACCTCGACCGCCATACCGGCCAGGAAGTGCTGGGCGTGCTGGAGCGGGTGCACCATAACGGCGGTACGCTGGTGATCGTAACCCACGATCCGGAGATCGGCGCACGCTCGCAACGGCGCCTGCGCATGCAGGACGGGGCCATCGTCTCCGACGAAAAGGGCTGATCATGCGCCTTGCCGATTTGCTCAATTTCGCCTGGCAGGTCCTGCGCGGATCGCTGTCGCGCACTTTCCTGATCCTGCTCGCCATGGGTATCGGCGTCGCCGCCGTGGTGCTGGTGACCGCGCTCGGCGAGGGGGCTAGGCTGTATGTGGCGAATCAGTTCGGCTCGCTCGGCAGCAACCTGGTGATCGTATTGCCGGGTCGCAGCGAAACCGCCGGAGCCATGCCCGGGGTGCTGATCGGCAAAACGCCGCGCGACTTGACGCTTGATGACGCGCTGGCCCTCAAGCGCAGCCACGCCATCCGGCGCTTCGCCCCGCTGATCATCGGCGCTGGTGATGTGCGCTCGGGCGGGCGCAGCCGCGAAACGCCGGTGCTCGGATCGACTGCGGAGCTGATGGAGATCCGGCACATGGAAATGGCGCAGGGCCGGTTCCTGCCCGAAGGCGATCCGCGCCACAGCCAGCCCGTTTGCGTCGTCGGCGCCAAGGTGGCGAGCGAATTGTTCGGGTCGCGCCCGGCGCTGGGGGAATGGGTGCGCATCGGCGATCGTCGTTTTCGCGTGATCGGCCTCATGGCGAAGCAGGGCGAATCGCTCGGGTTCAACACCGACGAAGTCGTCATCGTGCCGCTGGCCGCGGCCCAGGCCTTGTTCAATACCGAGGCCCTGTTTCGCATACTGGTCGAGGCCAAGAGCAGGGAACAGATCGCGGATGCCAAGGCCGATGTGGAGGAGATCATCCGCCTGCGCCACGAGGGGGAACGCGATGTCACCGTTATCACCCAGGATGCCGTGCTCGCCACCTTCGACCGCATCCTGAACGCGTTGACCCTCACGGTGGCAAGCATCGCCGCCATCAGCCTGGCGGTGGCCGGCATCCTGATCATGAACGTGATGCTCATCGAGGTGACGCAGAGGCGGCGCGAGTTCTGCATGATCAAGGCCCTCGGCGCCACGGCGCAGCAGATTCGGTTGGCGTTTTTTACCGAGGCGATGCTGCTCGCCTCGGGCGGCGCCGCCGCCGGCCTGGCAGTAGGTGAATTGGGGCGCAGCATCATCGCCCAGGTGTACCCGGCGATTCCGTTCCAGGCGCCGTGGTGGGCGCTGCTGGCAGCGCCTGCGACTGCGCTCGTCACCGCGGTGCTGTTTACGGTGGCGCCGGCACGGCGTGCCGCCAGGCTCGATCCGGTGCAAGCCTTGTCGCGCAGGTGATCATGCGCTACACCGATTTCGTCAGCTTCACCTACATTTCACTAAGGGCACAGCGGCTGCGCTCGGCGCTTACCGCGCTCGGCATTGCCGTCGGCATCGCCGCTGTCATCCTGCTCACCTCCATCGGCGAGGGCCTGCATCGTTTCGTCATCGCGGAATTCACCCAGTTCGGCACCAACATCATCAACGTCAGCCCCGGACGCGTCCAGACTCATGGCGCCTCGCTGGGTGCGGTGAATACGGTACGGCCGCTCACCATCGACGATGCCCTGGCCTTGCGCCGCGCGCCCTATGTGCAATTGTCCGACCCGATCGTGCAGGGCAACGCTGAAGTCGTGTATGGCGGCAAGAGCCGCCGCGTCACGCTCTACGGCGTCGGCCCCGACTTTGCGCGCGCGTTGCAGATGCGCGTGGCCAGCGGCGAATTTCTGCCGCCGGACGACCCGCGCAGCGCGCGCGCCTTCGTGGTGCTCGGTTCCAAGGTGGCGCGCGAGCTGTTCGGCAGCGACAATCCCCTGGGCAGCCGCATTCGTGCCGGTGGCGAGCGCTATCGCGTGGTCGGCGTCATGCAGTCGAAGGGACAGGTGCTCGGCTTCGATCTCGACGATACCGTGTTTATCCCGGTCGGGCGGGCGCTGGAGATGTTCAACCGTCAGAGTCTGCAGGAGATTCACGTGGTCTACGATCCGATTGCGCCGCTGGCGGAAGTCGAGGCGGGCATCAAGCGCACCCTGATCGCACGCCATGGTGCGGAGGATTTCACCGTCACCCCGCAACAGAAGATGCTGGATGTATTCGGCACCGTGCTCGACGCGATCACCTTCGCCGTCGCCGCCATCGGCGGCATTTCGCTGGTGGTCGGCGGCGTCGGCATACTCACCATACTTACCATCGCCGTAGCCGAACGCACGTCCGAGATCGGACTGCTCCGCGCCGTCGGCGCGACGCGGCAAGGCATCCTGCTGCTGTTTCTGGGCGAGGCGGCGCTGCTGGCGGTGATTGGCGGCACGGCCGGACTGTCGCTCGGCTGGGGAGCCGCGCTCGCGCTGCACCTTGTGCTGCCGGCGCTGCCGGTGCATACGCCGTGGAGCTACGCCGTGCTAGCGGAATTGGTCGCCCTGGCAGTTGGCCTGGCCGCTGGCGTGCTGCCGGCGCGGCGGGCCGCGCATCTGGACCCGCTCGAAGCGCTGCGCAGCGAGTAGCGGGAATTACTGCTGTCGCAATAGCTGGTACATTGACAGTCATGAACGGCGTGCTCCTCTGAATTTCTGCCGTACCGATTCGCCCCCATCATTCGATAGAATAAAAATGACAAATTCTTCCCACGCGTTGCTATCCGTTTTTCAGGCTCATGGGATCGACCGGGTGTTCCTGGTTCCGGGCGAAAGCTATCTCGGCATTCTGGATGCGTTATACGACTTTCCCGGCATCGACGCGGTGACTTGCCGCCACGAGTCCGGCGCGGGGTTTATGGCCGTGGCCGACGGCAGGCTCACAGGGCGGCCCGGGATTGCGTTGGTCAGCCGTGGCCCCGGGGCGACCAATGCGTCGATCGCCGTGCACACCGCGCAGCAGGATGCGATTCCCATGATCCTGATCGTAGGGCAGGTGCCGCGAGCGGATCTGCGCCGCGAGGCGTTCCAGGAGATCGACTATCAGCGCATGTACGGCACGATTGCGAAATGGGTGTTCGAAGCGACTGACCCGGGCCAGTTGGCCGAGGCCGCGTTCAAGGCGATCCGCGTTGCCACCTCGGGCGCGCCGGGGCCGGTGGTGCTGGTGGTTCCGGAGGACCTGCAGCAGCAGCAAGTGGCGCAGCCACGATGGAGTGCGCGCGAGCACGCAAGCACTAAACCCGGCGATGCAACACTGCGCGAATTGCTGCGCCGATTGGAGGCGGCCGAGCGCCCCTTGATCGTTGCCGGCGGAAGTTTCGAAAAAACGGGAGGACGCGAGGCGCTCCGCGCCCTGGCCGAGGCGTGGCATATCCCGGTCGCGCTGTCGTTCCGGCGCCACGACCTGTTCTCCAACCTGCACCCGCTCTATGCCGGCGAACTCGGGCTGGCGAATCCGAAAAACCAGATCGACGCCTTCGGCCAAAGCGACCTGATACTCGCGCTCGGCACCCGCTTTGGCGACATCACCAGCCAGGGGTACAATTTTCCCGACCGGCCTCGGCCGGCGCAGACGTTCGTGCATGCCTACGCCGACGATCACATCGTCGGCTTGCACTTCGCGCCGGATTTCGGTCTGGTGTGCGATCCGGTCGAACTCGCGCGCGCGCTGACCCCAGCCCGCAGGCCGGACGCCCCGGCGGCCCGCGCCGCCTGGGCTAGGGGGCTAAAGGAAATTTTCGATGTCCATGCCGCGTGGCCGCGGCGCAAGGCCGAGGACGGCATCGATTTCGCGCAGGTGGTGAAGTCCGTGCGCGAGCAGGCGAGCAAGGACGCCATCGTGTGTCTGGACGCGGGAACCTTCGCCGCCCCGGTCTACCGCCATTTCGGCTTCGTGCCGCCGCAATTGCTCATGTCCCCCCTATCAGGCACCATGGGCTACGGCACGCCTGCCGCGATCGCCTCGCAGTTGCGTTTTCCCGGACGGCAAGTGATCTGCATGGTGGGCGATGGCGGATTCATGATGACCGGCAACGAGATGATCGCGGCGGTCGAGCGCAAGCTTCCGGTCCTGTTCATCCTGGCGAACAACGCGAGCTACGCTTCGATTCGCATCCAGCAGGAACTGCATTACCCGGGGCGCACCCTCGGCACCAGCCTGTTCAATCCGGACTTCGAGCAGATCGCTCGCGCCTTTGGCATGCAGGCGCAGCGCATTGGGCGTCCGGAAGACGTGGCGAGCGCGATTGCAAGTGGCCTGGCCGGAGACGGACCCCATTTCATCGAGGTCATGGCGAGCCTCTCGGTCAGCCTGCCGGAGCGGCGCTCCTAGTGTCCTTGTTGCAATACTCGTCAGCTAACCAATAGACCGCAGTTGACATAGTCGAAAACGAGCAATCACTAAGTATGTCAACCAGTTGGCGCGATTGAGGAATTTATCGTCTCGGCGAAAGCGTAGTAGTGAAAAACAGTTCGGTTCAATAACTTGCGATTGAACGTTGGCTTTAATTCCGGTATATCGATTTAACAATTTGATTCTGATGGTGTTTTTGTGTTTACCTGCGGTAGGGAAGCGGTGGAACCGGTGCTCAGCGGGGTTAGGTATCCGAGTCGATAACTCACCGCTTCCTGCCCAGAGAATATTTAACATAATACACATATGCGCATTATTTCATGTGAGCGAATTTCCCTAATTCCACCGGTCTTGCGGCGGAACCGGCAGGGAAAATACGGGGATCCCTTCATCCCGCAGCTCCTCCGCTTCGGTACGGCTGGCTACCCCTCGTATGCTGCGCTGGGGCGTTTCCTGGTAATGAATCTTGCGCGCTTCTTCCGCAAACCTTTTGCCGACATCCTCGCTGTGCGCAAGCAGGTAATCGATGATCCGGGAAACATCAAACTTTTCGGCTTTGTCCGGCTGCGCGGCACTGGTTTGTGCGGGTACGGCAGGCTCGGATTGCTTCCTGATCTTTGCCGCCGGCAGTTTCTCCACGTGCGCGCCACCACATACAGGACATTCGAGCAGCCCTTGGCCTTTTTGCGAGGTGAAATCCTCCCCAGAGGCGAACCAACCCTCGAACCGGTGCTGATCTTTGCAGATGAGGTCGAAAACGATCATGGTCACATTTCCGGCTGTATTGTAGCTTATATCGTTACAAAATCAGGAAACTCAAGCGCGTTCACCAGATAAAACGATTTATCGAACCGCGCGTTCTTCTTCTTTGCGATCTTTTCCAATAGAACGTCCGCCGGCATAGCCTGCGCCCGCATCGGCCTCGTGTGCGGTCTGACACACCATCGCATAAAGTGCACCGGGTATGGTGCCAGGGACCGGAATCGAACCGGCATGCCGTGATTAGCGGCGGCGGGTTTTAAGCCCGCTGTGTATACCAATTTCACCACCCTGGCGATCAGACGCATGATACTGGAGGAACGCGTAGTCCAGGAAGCAACGATCAAGCGCATCATCCCCTTCCTCGCCTCTACCCGAGACGTGGTACTTCGTTGCCCGATTCGCATTTCCCCTGTGCGCGGCAAGTCCCTAGCGAATGGCGTCATCAGGGCGAAGTCTTGCAATCCGGCATCCCTACCCGGACATTAGCCAATTAGACTATCGACAAGATAGCGTTCGGATCGTTTTAATGCCTATAATCACTAAAGTGAACGTGGGTATTGCATTTGCGTCATTGTGCGCGTCACCCCCAGAAAAACTGAACAACAAGTTCAAACGGCATCGATACAGGAAAAGAACAAGCTCTAAGGGGAAGAAATTCATGGCGAATTCATTTTCGGTCAGGCGGACGTTGCTTGCTCTCGGCTTCTGTCTGTGGGTGTCGGGGAATTCGGCGTTTGCGGCGGACGTCGATCTGGATAAGGCGGACGCCCTGATGAAACAGGGCAAGGCCGCCGAAGCCTACGCCTTGCTCGAACCATTTGAGTTCGAGCAATCCGGCAACGTCAAGTTCGACTATCTCTTAGGCATCGCCGCCCTCGACAGCGGCAAGCCGGACAAAGCCACGCTCGCATTCGAGCGTGTCCTGGCGATGGATCCCGATTTTGCCGGCGCGAGGGTAGACATGGGACGCGCCTACTTTGCGCTGGGCGATATCACCCGTGCCAAGACTGAATTCGAAACCGTGCTGACGCAGAACCCTCCGCCAGCCGCCAAGGTAACCATCGACAACTACCTGGCCGCGATCGAGAAACAGGAAAGTGCCAAGAAAACCAAGGGAACGGCTTATTTTGAAGCCACCCTGGGCCACGATACCAATGTCAATTTCGCCACCAGTCAAAGTCAGATAGCGGTGCCGGCTCTGGGCAACTTGATTTTCACCTTGAACCCGACCGGCGTTAAGGCCCCCGTCGATTATCTGGGATTCGCGCTCGGCGGCGAAGTCAACCACCAGGTCAATCCGACGCTTGGTCTTTATGCCGGAGCGGACGTCCGCACCCGCAGCAACAGCACCCAGGATCACTTTGATTCCACCAGCCTCGACGCCCGGGCGGGCGTCGCCTTGGGCGAAGGGGCAAACGTGGTCCGTTTCGGCGTTCTGGGCGGCAGATACGAACTGGACGGCAGGACCAACCGCGACACCAATGGCCTGAGCGCCGAATGGCGTCATCTGATCAACCCCGCCAACCAGTTGAGCGCGTTTGGACAGTACGCGCGTTACCGCTTCGAACCTACGATCAGCGTCAATAACTTCGACCAATCGACGTACGGCGCCAACTGGCTGCATATCATCAACGACGGCAAAGGCTTGTTTACAGCCAGCCTGTTTACCGGCGATGAGCGCGCCCCGCTGCGCGCTGACGGCGGCAAGCGCTTTAACGGCTTGCGGCTGGGCGGGCAAGTGCAGCTCAACGAAAAAACCGAGTTGTTTGCGGGACTCGGTGCCCAGTTCAGCAAGTACGACGTGGCCAATGCCGCATTCAGCTCGCCCACCGAGTCGCTGACCCGCGACGACAAGCAGTACGACGCCAACCTCGGCATCAACTGGCATTACGATAAGCTGTGGACGGTGCGGCCACAGATCTCGCACATACGCAACAACTCCAATATCGTGATTTACAAGTTCGATCGCACCGACGTTTCGATAACGATCCGTCGCGACTTCAAATAAATCTTGCAGAGGGTGAACGCCATGCAGTTTTCCTGGAAAAATCCGCTCCACGCCCTTTCCGTTCTGCTGCTTCTCGCCGCCTATGCCGGCGCCGCGTTCGGCGTGGCCGGCAATGTGCAGTTCGTAATCGGTGATGTAAAGCTCACCACCCGGGCCGGTGTGACACGGGCACTGCAAAAAGGCGCCGAAATCAACGAAGGCGACCGCGTCGTTACGGCGGCCGAAGCCTCGGCGCAAATCAAAATGGTGGATGGGGGATTCATCGCAATCCGCCCCAATACCGATATGGGTTTCGACACCTACCGCTACAGCGGCAAGGAGGACGGAACCGAGAGCGCGATCGTGTCCTTGCTGCAGGGCGGTTTCCGCACCATCACCGGCATCATCGGCCGCACCAACAAACAGAATTACCTGGTGAAAACTGTGACCGCCACGATCGGCATCCGCGGCACCGACCATGAGCCGATGGTGATCCTTGCCCCCCGGCCGGGACAGGTTGCCGTCGCCGCGCCCGGCACCTACGACAAGGTCAACGTCGGGATCGCCTTTATCCGCAACGATGCGGGCAGCGTCGATATCCACCGCAACCAGGTGGGATTCGCGCCTGAAACCAAGGCACCGCCGGTGGTCTTGCCGAGGATACCGCCTTTCTACAAGCCCACTCCGGCGCCAGGACCGCAGAAGGCCAAGCAAGAGGCCAAGGACGAAGGCAAGAAAGAAGCTGCGCCGAGCGCTGCAGCGCCCGCGGAGAAAGCTGCTGCAGCGCCTGCGGAGAAAGCTGCCGAGGCGCCCGCGCAGATTCGGGATACCGCGGTCGTCGATCCGGCAAGCAGCGTGACCGCGCCTCCGGCCGTAGCCGCCGCCCCGGTAGCGGTCGCGCCGGTAGTCGCGATAACGGCGACGGGCGCGAGCGGCACCACCTTGAACACCACAACGCAGACGGCGACGACTTCGAGTGGAACTACAGCACCGATAACCCAAACAGCGCCGACAACCCAACCGACAACAGGGCTGACGCCAGCCGTCCCGATCGCCGGCGGAACGGGCACCTATCGGCAACAGCTGATTGCGCCGCTGACCGTGGGGAGCACCACCTATAACTCGAACTACAATCTGGCTAGCGGTGTGCTGAAGAACGCGCAGAACTATCTGTTCGATGCGTCCGGCAACCTCGTAAGCATCCTAAGCTCTGACTACAGGTTGAGCGACCGGGGAGGATCGGGACCGCCTTCGAATACCCCCAACGCGGCTGTGCCTTATACCGGAACAGCGGGTGGTCTGCCTTCGTCGCCTTTGACCGGGGCGACCGTCGTATTCGCCGGCGGCACCACCCCCGACGGCAACTACAACGACAAGGTCAACGGCATCCGCATGGGGCGCTATGCGGGCGGAGCGATCGCCACGGTCGACGCCTCGAACACGGCGAACCCGGTCGCCTATGTCACACAACTCGGCAGCAACAGCCTCAACTGGGCCGTGCGCGAGATACCGGTCGGCATCCCGCTCACCGGCAGCTTCGAGTACACACCGGCCTATGCCAGCAAACCCACCGACAGCCTGGGCAATGTCGGCACGCTGAACTACGCGTCCTTGTCCGCGAACTTCACCACCCAGACCGTCAACCCGGCGGTGGGCATCACGATCAACAACCAGAATCTGTCTTCCGCCGCTGCCAACGTGCCGATCGGCAGCAATTTCGGCTTTGACGTTTCGAGTAATCCGGCTCAAAACACGGGCGGCGGCGGCAGTTCCGTGCAGGTGAAATGCTACGGCAGCAACTGCGCGCCGGCGCCGGTGGGGCAAAGCGGGTCTTACGGCGCGCGGTTTACCGGCGGGCTCGCTGGCACCGGGGCAGGTGGTGCGTTTTTCCGTTACGATTTCAATACCCGCTACGACCCTGCCGTTGCGGCCGGAGCGACTGGCGGCATTCCCACTGGTGCGACCAATCCGGTCAACGACTATATCCAAGGATTAGTGGCGTTTACCAAGGGCACGGCTGTGGCCGCACTTCCGGTACCGACCGCGACGACCGGCAATCAGTCAATCAGCACGACGTATTTCAGATCACCGCCTGCGGGGGGATCGTACTATCAATCGTGGAGCAGCAATTACAATGCTTCGCCCACGAGCTACACCAACTCCTTTGGCACCGGCAGCCCCAACACGATTAGCGAATCGGTGACGCCGAACGATCCGACCCCGGCCTCGGAAACCCTCACCGGCGCCACGGTGGCGCAAGCACCGACCAATGCGACGAGCTTCGCCGCGACCGGCGTTTCATTCGGCCGTTACGACGGCGGTACCATCTCGGGCGTCGACTGGCAGGGCACGTCGTTCAGCGGTCCCAACGTGGGCAATTACGCTTGGATCAAGGGGCCTGACGTGGGTTTAATGAATACCGCGATGCGGGGAACGGCGAAATACGTGCTTGACGGCAGCACGACTCCGAGCAGTATCACGGGCACTAACGAAGGGGGGACTGTCAATAGCGCGGTGCTCGCGGTGAATTTCAATACGTCGGCAGTCGGCGTCGAATTGTCTGTGTCGAGGACTGTCCCCGCCGTGACCTGGACTGCGACCACGACCAGTAGCGGCATACTCTCCGGTAATCCGGCAACCACATTGCGGTTGAGCGACGGCGCCTCCTTTTACGCTTCGACCTGGAACACTGCGTACCCGGCTCTACATGAGAGCTTGTACGTGACGAAAGACGCCGGCGCCACGAATGCGCCCGGTATCAACGGTCAGATCAATGGTCATTTGACGGGCGACAACCTGAGCGGCGCACTCATGACCTATTCGTTCCAGAATACGACCGGAACCCCTCCTGGATTCGGCACTAACGGAGCGGTCGCATTTGCGCTGGGTTCATATACGGATTCCAACAGCGTAACGACGACCGGTACTTCGGCGATCGATTCGAACAATGTACCTTACATGCTGCGCCTCGGAGTTACAGGGCTGAATGCCACGGCGGCCGCAGTCAGGCCGGGCGAGTACCTGACGCGTATTCGCGGCTCGCTCAGCTCCGCGTTCAGATTGCCCCTGGGTACTGACGGCTTGCCGATGGCATGGGACAGCCAGTCGCCTATCACCGTTGTCCCAACGTGCTCGCCTACTCCTTGTACCCCAAATTCCCCATTCGTCAACGAGGTGCCGGTGCGGGTCTCCATCGACCCGTCGAATTTTGTTGCCACGGGCGTGACTCCGACTCCGGGTTTGCTGCAGGTTGCGCTGCCCGCCGGAAAGAATCCAGCAACGGTGCTGGAATCCGGGTTTGATCCGGCCACGGGCATGCGGTGGGGGCGTTACGGCGGCGGTGTTGCCGCCGTGTTCGACCGCATCGGTGGAAACTCGCCGACGACGTACGACGTAACGACCCAGAACTTGCATACCATCCTCGGGCCGACGCAAACTGGTCCGACCATGCTGCCGGTCACTGGGACCTACGCCTACACCAATGTAGGCGGCACCAAGCCGACAGACAACCTGGGTAGTGCGGCAGGAACCCTGAATGCGGCGGCGCTGGTGGCGGATTTCGGCGCCCAAACCGTCAATGCGGGCGTGAATCTGAGCGTGGCCGGGCAAACCTGGGCCGCCGGCGGAACCGCGATACCGATCCAGCGGCGCCTATACTTTGAGGCAGGCCGCAGCCCGTCGGGAACTGGCAATCTGAACGTCTGCGTCGGCGCAACTTGCGGCACTGCGACCATTCCTACCGCAAGCAGCGCCAACACCTCGGGCAGACTCATCGGAGGCTTCACCGGCACCAGCGGCCAGGGGTTGGGCATGGCCTATTCTCTGAATCAGGGCGGAATCGCGGGAACCACCGTGTCAGGCGTGACTGCGTTCAGGCGTTAGATCCAAGCGCCTGCGCGAGCGTTCGGCCCGAGACTGGGACGATCGATCTGTTCGTCTGTGGGTCGCTGTCGATCAACCTAGGGGAGATTTGTCCGGCATCGTTAACTTATGGCTGTTTATGGAAGGGCTGATGTATTACGGGAAATTCCAATGAAAGGCAGACCGACGGCAAGTCCAATCTGTCTGCGCGGGTCGAGTATAAGAGCACGAAACGCTGGGCTCGGGGTACACTTCACTCCTTCATAATCGGCCCATTCCCATGAAGCTTACAGGCGTTCGCGTTGTCGATCTGTCGTTGTTCCTTCCTGGTCCACATCTCACAGGCATCATGGCCGATCATGGTGCCGAGGTCATCAAGGTCGAGCCCTATCCGTTGGGCGAACCGGCACGGCACGCGCCATACCAGCAAGCGGGCCACAGCGTATGGTTTCGCAATATCGCGCGCGGCAAGAAGAGCATCCGTCTCAATCTCAAGGATCCGCGCGGCAAGGATATCCTGCTCAAGTTGTGCGAGAAGGCGGATGTGTTCGTCGAGTCGTTTCGCCCGGGCGTGATGGACCGGCTTGGCATCGGCTACCGCTCCATTGAAGCGCGTGCGCCGCAGATCATCTACTGCTCCATCTCGGCTTTCGGTCAAACGGGAAAGTACAGCGTGAAACCGGCCCACGATCCCGCGATCCAGGCGCTCGCAGGGGCGATGAGCGTGAGCCTTGGGCGCGATGACTTTCCCGCGATGCCGGGGATCGCCGCCGCCGACATGACCGGGGCGCTGACGGCGCTCGCCGGCGTGTTGATGGCGCTCGTGTCACAGCGCGCGACGGGCAAAGGCGACTACCTCGATGTCGCAATGATGGATTCGTTGATGGCGTGCATGCCGCACATGCTCGGGCCCGTGTTCCTCGAGAATCGCCCACCCGTTCCGAAGCACGAACGCTCATGGGGTGGCGGCGCCTTTAATAATCCCTACGAAACGAAAGATGGCCGCCATCTGATGATGGGCGGCATGGAGGTGCATTTCGCTAGGAACGTGTTAACCAAGGCAGGGCGCCCCGATCTCGCACCGTTGTGTGAGCAGCCGGCCGGCCCGGCTCAAGATCCAGTTAGGACATTTCTTCGGGAGTTTTTCAAGACCAGGACGCTGGCTGAATGGGAGGCGTGGTTCGCCGATGTGGATGCGGGCTGGGCACCGATTCGCGACCTCCAACAGGCATTCTTCGATCCCGCGACCGCAGAGCGAGGCATGCTCTTGCGTGACGAGGAAGGCATCCCGCATGTCGGCGTACCGATCAAGTTTGCGCATGAACCGGGGCGGCCGAATTTCCATGTGCCGGCGCTGGGCGAGCATGCGAGAGAGATCCTTTCGGGGCTCGGGTATATGCAGACCGAGATCGAAGTGTTGTTGAAAGAAAATGTGCTGTAACGAATCGGACGATCGAGCACTGGGAAACTGGAGGCGGGGGTCGGAATCGAACCGGCGTACACGGCTTTGCAGGCCGCTGCATAACCACTCTGCCACCCCGCCGTTTCTAGTGCGTGCCAGCCAGGCGCAACGGCAATCTGAAATTAGAAAAGGGAACGCGCCGTTCGTTGCGGCACGCGCCGCAAGCGTTTTGCGCGCCTTCCCGTTGAATCTTGGAGCGGGAGAAGAGTCTCGAACTCTCGACCTCAACCTTGGCAAGGTTGCGCTCTACCAACTGAGCTACTCCCGCAGGAGGATGCGAATTATACCGGGGATTGGCCTCGGCGATCAACCGTGTTTTAGCACCGTGGGCATGGCCATCTTGAGGTAATAGAACATGGACCACAGGGTGAGCGCCGCCGCGAGCAGTATCAGCCCGGTGCCCCACCGCTGCGGCCGGAATATTCCGATCGCGTCGTGGTAGAGTAGCATCGGGATGGCAACCATCTGCGCTACGGTCTTGATCTTGCCGATGAAGGATACGGCGACGCTCTTCGCCGCTCCGAGATGCGCCATCCACTCGCGCAACGCCGAAATGGTGATTTCCCTGCCGATGATGATCACTGCGATGACCGCATTCAGACGGTTGAGATCGACCAGCACGATCAGCGCCGCCGCCACCATCAGCTTGTCCGCCACCGGATCGAGAAAGGCGCCGAACGCGGACACTTGGTTCAGCTTGCGTGCGAGGTAGCCGTCGAGCAAGTCGGTGATCGCGGCGATGGTAAAGATGACGGTCGCGATCAGGTTTTGCTGCGGCAACGCGAGCCAGGTGGACGGAAAGTAATACACGCCCACGAACAGCGGGATCATCACGATGCGCATCCAGGTGAGCGCATTGGGGACATTGAATCGCATGGCCGAATATCCAAATAAGTGCGGGTTTCCTCGCTCGCGAGCGCTGCCGGAAAACGAAGTTTCAGTGGAGGCTAATGCGCGAAGCGCGTTATGCCGAAACTAAAACGCCGGATGCCACTGGCCCGAAGTCGCGAAACCAGTTGCCAAGATACCTCAATCAGCCGATGCTTAGTGCAACTCCCGGTAAATTTTTTCCGCCAGCTTGCGGCTGATGCCGTGCACCTGGGCCAGGTCGTCGATGCTCGCGCCGATCACGCCTTTCAGGCCGCCGAAGCGGGCGAGCAGTTCGCGCCGACGTTTGGCGCCGATGCCGCTGACGCCCTCGAGCGACGAAGTCACGCGGGCCTTGCCGCGGCGCGCGCGGTGGCCGGTGATGGCGAAGCGGTGCGCTTCGTCGCGGATGGTCTGGATCAGATGCAGCCCCGGATTGTCGCGCGCAAGCCGGATGCTGGTCTTCGCATCGGCGCAGATCAGTTGTTCCAGGCCGGGCTTGCGCTCCTCGCCCTTGGCCACGCCGAACAGGAAGATGTCGTTCATTCCCAGTTCCGCCAGGACTTCCCGTGCCACGCCCACCTGGCCCTTGCCGCCGTCGATCAGGATCAAGTCGGGCACGACGCCCTCCCCGCGCGAAATCTTCTCGTAGCGGCGCTGCAGCACCGAGCGCATGGCGGCGTAATCGTCCCCTGCCTGGATGCCGGCGATGTTGTAGCGGCGGTATTCCGAGTTGCGCATATCGAAACGATCATAGACGACGCAGGACGCCACCGTCGCCTCGCCCTGGGTATGGCTGATGTCGAAGCACTCGATGCGCTGTACCGTATCCGGCAGGCCCAGGGCGTCGCGCAGGGCGGCGAGCCGAATCTCCTGGTTGCTGGCGTGGGACAGGCGCTGCGCCAGCGCCAACTGGGCGTTTTTCTGCGCCATCTCCAGCCAGGCGCGGCGCTGCCCCTGCGCCCGGCTCACGAGTTGCACCGGATGTCCGGCCTGCTCCGCCAGCACGGTCTCGATCTCCTGCGCCTCGAACTCGGCGCCGGCGACGATCACCGCCGGCACCTGCCGGTTGACGTAATGCTGCGCCAGGAACGCCTGCAGCACCTCGGGCGCAGTGCGGCCCTCGGCGTTGTGCGGAAAGAAGCTCTTGTCGCCCAGATGGCGGCCATTGCGCACCATCACCAGGTTCACGCAGGCGGCGCCGTTTTCCCCGGCGCAGGCGATCACATCGGCATCGCCGCCGGTGCTCGATTCCGCGTACTGCTTTTGCTGCGTGGTCGCGAGCGCCTGGATCTGGTCGCGGTAGAACGCGGCCTGCTCATAGTGCTGCAATTCCGCCGCCTGCTGCATTTTTTGTCCCAGAGCATGCAGCACGTCGTCCTCGCGCCCCCGCAGGAACAGTTCGGCGTTATTCACGTCCGCGGCGTAGTTGTCGCTGTCGATCAACCCTACGCAGGGCGCCGAGCAGCGCCGGATCTGGTGTAGCAGGCAGGGCCGCGAGCGGTTCTGGAACGCCGAATCCTCGCAAGTGCGCAAGCGGAATATTTTCTGCAATAGCTGGATGCTCTCGCGCACCGCGCCGGCGTGCGGAAACGGGCCGAAGTAGCGGTGCTTGCCGTCAAGCGCGCCCCGGTGAAAACCCAGGCGTGGATAAGCGTGGCCGCTCAGCATCAGGTAAGGGTAGGACTTGTCGTCGCGGAACAGGATATTGTAGCGCGGAGCAAGCGATTTGATCAGATTGTTTTCCAGGATCAGCGCTTCGCCCTCGGAGCGCGTCGCCGTGGTTTCCACGGCAGCCACTTGCGCCAGCATCAACTCGATGCGCGGACTCTGCGCGGTCTTCTGGAAATAGGAACCGACGCGCTTTTTCAGGTCGCGCGCCTTGCCCACGTAGAGCACTTCGCCCCTGGCGTTGAGCATGCGGTACACGCCGGGCAGGTGCGGCAGGCCGCTGGTCACGGCCTGCGCGTCGAATACCGGCACGGAATCGGCGGGCATCGTCACCGCGGCCTCAGCTCGGCGACGATGTCGCGAAATACCGCCTGGAACATGGCCTCGGTGAGTCTCTTGGTTTGCGTATTGTAACGGCTGCAGTGATAGCTATCGTAGAACCGGATGCCCTGCGGCGACGCGGTCGTAGCCGGCAAGGCGTGCACGGCGTGATGGCTGAATTTGCAGCTTGCGCGCTTGAGTCCGCAGGCCATGAGCACGGCCTGGTGGGCGACACTGCCCAGCGCCAGGATCACGCGCGGCGGCGTGTGATGCAACTCGGCGGCCAGGTAGCGGTTGCAGCGCCGGATTTCCTCCGGCAGCGGCTTATTTTGCGGCGGCACGCATTTCACCGCATTGCTGATGCGGCAATTCTTCAGCACCAAAGGGTCGTCGGCGCGCTCGGATGCCGCGCGGCTGGCAAAGCCGAATTCATGCAAGGTGCGGTAGAGCAGAATGCCGGCATGATCGCCGGTAAACGGCCGCCCGGTGCGGTTCGCGCCGTGCATCCCCGGCGCGAGGCCGACGATCAACAATTCGGCTGCGGCGTCACCGAACACCGGCACCGGCAGCGCATGATAGCCGGGATGGTCGCGCCGCAAGCGATCGAGGAAACCGGCGAGTCGCGGGCAGTCGCGGCAATCGAGGCTGAAGCTGTCGGGCATGGGACGCCGGGCCGGAAAGCGGATCGATGCTCGCCGCTCAAGCCAGGGCGGCGACGAAGCGGCTCAATCCGGCCTTGGCGAGCACATAACGGGCATTGCGCTGCAGCGCTTCCAGGCCTTGCGCGAGGCGCGCCCCGCGCATCGCCTTCGCGCGTTGCCGGTTCAACCCGCCGGCGAGCCCGTCGAGCAGCACGGGCGCCGCTTCAGGCGCGTTGCATAACAGCACCATGTCGCATCCCGCCGCAAGCGCAGCCGCGCCCCGCTCCACCACGCCCCCGGCTACGCTTGCGCCTTCCATGGACAGGTCATCGCTGAAAATCATGCCGTCAAAACGCATGTCTTCGCGCAAGATCTGCCGCAGCCATCTGGACGAAAATCCGGCCGGATGCGCATCGACCTTAGGGTAGATCACGTGCGCCGGCATCACCGCCGATAATCCATGCTTGATCAGCTCCCTATACGGGACCAGATCGGCGGCCTCGATTTCCGCATAGCTGCGCTCGTCGACCGGCACGGCAAGGTGGGAATCGGCGCGCACGTAGCCGTGGCCGGGGAAATGCTTGCCCACGCTCGCCATGCCGGCTTCGCGCAGGCCGGCGATCAGGCTGGCCGCGAGCTGCGCAATCGCAGCGGGCTCGGAGTGGAAGGCGCGATCGCCGATCACGCCGCTCGCGCCGAAATCCACGTCCAGCACCGGGGTGAAGCTGAAGTCGACGCCGCAGGCGAGGAGTTCGCCCGCAAGCACATAGGCGATGTCGCGTGCCGCCGCGCACGACGCGGCGCGGTCGCGATCCCAGGCCTCGCCCAGACGCCGCATCGCCGGTATGCGGGAAAAACCTTGCAGGAACCGCTGCACCCGGCCGCCTTCATGATCGACTGCGATCAGCGGCTCGGGTTTGCGCAAAGCGCGGATGGCGGCCGTCAGTTCGCACAACTGTTGCGGCGAGCGGTAATTACGCGAAAACAAAATGACGCCGCCGACCAGAGGGTGGCGCAACAATTCGCCTTCCATCGGGCTCAATTGCGGCCCCGCGATATCGAGCATTACCGGACCCAGACTTTCACTCATGGTCTTTACCCTCGAGGACCACGAAGGCGCAGGCCATCTCGACTTCGTCGCTCAAACTCAAGTGTGCCCGGCTGATGCCGCGCTGCTCGAGCAGTGCTGCGAGCGGCTCCGAAAACTGCAAATAAGGCCTGCCCGAGTGCTCGTTGGCAACACTGACGTTATGCCAGTTGACCGGAAAATGGATGCCTGTGCCCATGGCCTTGGAGAACGCTTCCTTGGCGGCAAAACGTTTAGCGAGGTAATGAGCAGGCTTCACCTGCGCGCAAAAGCATCGATATTCGTGCTCGACCAGGACGCGCCGGGCGAAGCGATGGCCAAAGCGCGCCAGCGCCCGCTCGATGCGGCGGATATTGACGAGGTCGGTACCGGTGCCTAGGATCACGCGCGCCGGACTTCGGTCATCAGCCGTTTCATCTGGCGCACGGCCGCCTCCCAGCCGATGAAAATGGCTTGCGCCACGATCGCGTGGCCGAGGTTGAGTTCGGCTATGCCCGGCACGGCGGCGATCGGTCCGACATTGTCGTAATTCAAGCCATGACCCGCGTTGACCTTCAGGCCGATGCGCTTGCCATACTCGACCGCCTCGCAGATGCGGCGGAACTCGGCCGCCTGTTCTTCTCCTGCCGTGTCCGCGTAATGGCCGGTGTGAAGCTCGATCACCGGCGCCCCGGCTGCCTTGGCCGCGTCGATCTGTGCGGCATCGGCGTTGATGAACAGCGACACGCGAATGCCGGATCCGGCGAGCAACTGGCAGGCTTCGCGCACGCGCCCGAACTGGCTGACGACATCGAGCCCGCCCTCGGTAGTCAACTCCAAGCGCCGCTCCGGCACCAGGCAGACGTCGTGCGGACGAATGCCGAGCGCAAACCGCAGCATTTCGGGCGTGACTGCGGACTCCAGGTTCATGCGCTTAGTCAGCTGCGCGCGCAAGGTCTCGACATCGCGGTCCTGGATGTGACGCCGGTCTTCGCGCAAATGCAGGGTGATGGCGTCGGCGCCGGCGTCCTCGGCAAGCAAGGCGGCGCGCAGCGGATCCGGGTAAGCCGTGCCGCGCACCTGGCGCAGCGTGGCCACGTGGTCGATATTCACGCCGAGTTCGATCACAGTTGTCGCAGCTCCTCGAATATGCGCCGGCTGTTGAGCGGCTTTTGCTCCAGGCGATGGCTGATGAGCAGGCGCATCAGCGCCTTCGCCTGCCGCAGGGTCAGCGGATCGCTGTAGTCGTCGCGCACGATGTCGAGCAGCGTCTGCCCTGACAGCACCAGTCCCGCGTGCGCGGCGCTGTTCACCGCCATCGGCCCGCGCTCCGGTTCGTAGGCATAAGACCGGTACGGGTCGATCTCCCCGCCGCTGGCGCAGTCGCGATCCAGCGCCAGCGCGTAGCCCAGTTCGCGCAGCAGCGCCTTTTCGAAGCGGCGCAGCACCGCATCGGGCTCCGCTTCCTCGGCCAGGCGCGCGAGCGCGGCCCGATAGTCGAGGAACAGCTTCTCGTGCGCGTCTTCTCGTGGCAGCAGCTTCAACAGCAACTCGTTGAGATAGAAGCCGCACAGGAGCGCCCTACCCTGCAAACGCGGCTGGCCGCCTTGCCATTCCGCGCGCAGCAGCAGGCGCAGCTCGCCGCGCCCAGACCACGACAGGCCCAGAGGCTGGAATGCCATGATGTTGCCGCGTAGCGCCGAGCGCGGGCGCTTGGCCCCGCGCGCCACCATGGCGACGCGGCCGTGCGAACGAGTGAACGTTTCCACCACCAGGCTGGTCTCGCGGAACGGGTAGGTATGCAGAACGTATCCGGGCTGGTTGTCCTGCCGTGCGCGCGCCCTCACGGTTCGAATCCAAGGTTCTTGAGCGCGCGTTCGTCGTCGGCCCAGCCCTGCTTGACCTTGACCCAGATCTGCAAAAACACCTTGCCGCCGAACTGCTTCTCCATGTCGCGCCGCGCGTCGGTTCCTATCAGTTTCAGTTTCTCGCCGCCTTTGCCGATGACCATCGCCTTGTGGCTGGCTTTGTCGACAATGATGGCCACATGGATGCGGCGCAGCTTGCCTTCGGTTTCGAATTTCTCGATCGCGGTACTGGCGCCGTAAGGCAGCTCGTCCCCGAGCTGGCGAAATAGTTTCTCGCGCACCAGTTCCGCAGCGAGAAAGCGTTCGCTGCGGTCGGTCACCTCGCCCGCAGGGCGGATCGCCGGCTGCGGCGGCAAATGCGCTCGCAGCGCCTGCAGCAATTGCCGCGTCTGCTCCCCGCTTTTGGCGCTTGTCGGCACGATGTCCGAAAAAGCGCGCTCGGCCTGCAGTTGCGCCAGCAAGGGCAGCAACAGCTTCTTGTCCGCCAATCGATCGATCTTGTTCAGCGCCAGTACCGCCGGGCGCCCGGTCGGCAGCAAATCGAATACTTGACGGTCTTCGCGGCTGATCCGCCCGGCTTCGATCACCACCAGGATCACGTCCACGTCCTGCAGCGCCTGGGTGATGCTGCGGTTCATCAGGCGGTTCAGCACGCTGGCATTCTTGGTTTGAAAGCCAGGCGTGTCGACAAACACGAACTGCGTGTCGGCGCCGGTCAGTATGCCGGTGATGCGATGGCGCGTGGTCTGCGCTTTGCGCGAGGTGATGCTGATTTTTTCCCCGACCAGATGGTTCAGCAGCGTGGACTTGCCTACATTGGGCCGGCCGACGATGGCGATGGTGCCGCAGCGAAATTCCACAGGCTTCACTTTTGCGTCTGCGCGAACGCGAGTTGCGCCGCTTCCTGCTCGGCGATGCGCCGGCTGGCGCCGAATCCGGTGGTGCGGATCGCCAGCTGCGGGATCTGGCACTCCACCTGGAACAGCTGCTTATGCGCCGCACCCTGGGTCGCCACCACGGCGTACTGCGGCAGGTCAATTTTCCGGGCTTGCAGCAGCTCCTGCAGCAGGGTCTTGGGATCCTTGCCGGGAGCTTGCGGATCAAGGTGTTCGAGCAAGGAAGCGTACAGGCCGCGGATCACGTCTAGGACTGCGGCGAAACCGCCGTCCAGGAAAATTGCCCCGAATAGGGCTTCCAGGCCGTCGGCCAGGATCGAAGGCCGGCGGAAACCTCCACTCTTCAATTCGCCTTCGCCCAGGCGCAGGTAGGTTCCCAATTCCAGTTCCTGCGCCAGTTCGGCCAAGGTCTCCTGCCGCACCAGGTTGGCGCGCAAGCGCGAAAGCTCGCCCTCCTTCAGATCGCCGAAGCGCCGGTATAGCTCCTGCGCGACGCAGCAATTGAGGACGCTGTCGCCGAGGAACTCGATACGCTCGTTGTGCGGCGTGCCGTGGCTGCGGTGGGTCAGCGCCTGTTGCAGCAGGGACGCTTGCGCAAAGCTGTAGCCCAGTTTGCGCTGCAGCGGCCCGTAGTCCATCGCACCGAGTGGGCGGGTGCTACTCTTTGTCCGCGCCGCCGCCGGGCGCGGTGCTGGCGGCAAAGTCGATGCACACCGAAAGGTTGGCGAACAGGGGGATTTTTTTTGCGTAGGCGAACGAGATGACGACTTCGCCGCCGTCCTTGCTGATTTCGAGTTCCCCCGGAGTCACCGCCGTAATATTGTCGACATTGGCGCGGCGGTCGAAAGCCTTGCGAATTTCGGCGACGCTTCCGCTCCGCCCTTCGCTGGCGGCGATGGCGATGATGGTTTTCTTGACGGTCGAGAATTCAGAGTAGGCGGGCCCTACTTTCAGGGCGCCTACGGCGGCCAGGGCCAGCACCACGCCGATCAAGAAAATTACCAGAAAACTGACTCCACGTTGCTTGTTGCGCATGATTGCAAGCTCCCTAAGCCGGACAAGCCGGAACCAAACGAAGTATCTCCGGCAGGGGAAAAGCCTTTATCCCACGAACAAGGGGGGGCGCGCCCCCCCTTGTAAATCCCCCCGCGAATACGCTGTCTCCATTTATCCAAGTCTTCGCCATTTTTGTCAACCCCTGACTTATAAGAGACTAATTCGGACCAACTTGAGGCAAACAAGTTGCCTCCGGCTGGAATAAAGCCCTCATTCCACGAACAAGGGGGGGGTGCCCCCCTTGTCCCCCGAGGGGACTTCCTTCGGGGCGTATATCCCCCGCGGATGCAGGCTCGCCATTTGTCGCGGTTTTTGCCATTTCTGTATAACAGCTCACTAATAGAGTCTAACTGAACTTTCCGAAGCGGCTTAACTCGCCGAAATTGAACCAGATAAAAAAAGCCTTGCCGACGATATTCGCTTCGGGCACGAAACCCCAGACGCGGCTGTCGCTGCTGTTGTCGCGGTTGTCGCCCATCATGAAGTAATGACCCGGCGGAACGGTGCACACAAAGCCGCTATTATTGTAAATGCAATTTTCGCGCTGCGGGAACTGTTTTACATAGGGCAAAGCGGCCGATTCGCTCGTGTCGAGCAAAATCGCGTGCTCGGTCTTTCCCAGCGTCTCGGTATACTGCTTCAGGTATTGTATCTTCTCCCTGAGCAGGTAGTCGCCCGCCTCCCGCAGCGGTGTTTCGCGGTCGTTGATGGTGAGGCGCTTGTTTTGATAGACCACCTTGTCGCCGGGCAGGCCGACGACGCGCTTGATGTAATCCACCGTCGGGTCTTCCGGGAAGCGAAACACCATTACGTCGCCTCTTTCGGGCTCATCCATGTTGATGATCTTCTTGTTGATCACCGGCAGGCGGATGCCGTAGGTGTACTTGTTGACCAGGATGAAATCGCCGACCAGCAGGGTCGGAATCATCGAGCCGGAAGGGATCTTGAACGGCTCCACCAGAAACGAGCGCAGCAAAAACACGATCAGGATCACCGGGAAAAAGCTCTTCGGGTATTCGATCCACCAGGGCTGTTTCGCCCCGGCCGCGCGGCGTTTACCGAAATACACCGCATCCAGTGCCGACATGGCGCCGGTGATGACCAGCAGGCTGAACAACAGTAATGCGAAATTCATTTGCTTTCCTATACTTAGCGACCTATATCGCGCCGCTCATTGTTACAGAGTTACGATGTTGCGCGGAGGAAAGATCGTCCAGTACTTGCTGGGACGAAAGTTCGTCCGCACTTGCGCGGACGAAAGCTCGCCCGCACTTGCGCGGACGGCGCCCCGTCCGCGCGGATCGTCGATTTGGCACGGA
>JACRAS010000120.1 GCA_016234705.1 Betaproteobacteria bacterium
CTGGCATCTCGGCCGCATGATCCAGGCGGCGGACGCGTTTCCAGTCAATCTCGGCTTCGCCGGCAAAGGCAACGCCTCGCGTCCGGCCGCGCTGGAGGAAATGGTCAAGGCCGGCGCCTGTGCGCTCAAGCTGCACGAGGACTGGGGCACCACGCCGGCGGCCATCGACTGCTGCCTGTCGGTGGCGGAGAAATACGACATCCAGGTGATGATCCATACCGACACGTTGAATGAGAGCGGTTTCGTCGAGGACACCATCAAGGCCTTCAAGGGCCGCACCATTCATGCCTTCCACACCGAAGGCGCCGGCGGCGGCCACGCGCCCGACATCATCAAGGTGGCGGGATTGAAGAACGTATTGCCGTCCTCGACCAATCCGACGCGGCCGTTCACCCGCAACACCATCGACGAGCATCTCGACATGCTGATGGTGTGCCACCATCTCGATCCGTCGATCGCCGAGGATCTGGCCTTCGCCGAAAGCCGCATCCGCAAGGAGACCATCGCGGCGGAAGACATCCTGCACGACCTCGGCGCGCTCTCGATGATGTCGTCGGACTCACAAGCCATGGGGCGCTTGGGCGAAGTGATCATCCGCACCTGGCAGACCGCCGACAAGATGAAGAAGCAGCGCGGTTCGCTGCCCGGAGAGAAGGCCGGCAACGACAACAAGCGCGTCAAACGCTACATCGCCAAATACACCATCAATCCGGCCATCGCGCATGGCGTCGCCAAGCACATCGGCTCGGTCGAGAAAGGCAAGCTCGCCGATCTGGTGCTGTGGGCGCCGGCGTTTTTCGGCGTCAAGCCGGAGATCGTGATCAAGGGCGGCTCGATCGTGGCGGCGCAGATGGGCGATCCCAACGCCTCGATCCCGACGCCACAGCCGGTGCATTACCGGCCGATGTTCGGCGCTTTCGGCAAGGCGCTCACCGCGTCGTCGCTGGTGTTCGTTTCGAAGGCGGCGGCCAAGAGCAACTTGCGCGCTAAGCTTGGCGTCGACAAACAATTCGTCGCGGTCGAGAACACCCGTACCATCAACAAAAAAAGCATGGTGCACAATGGCGCAACGCCTGACATCACCGTCGATCCGGAAACCTACGAGGTGACGGCCGACGGCGAATTGCTGACGTGTGCGCCTGCCGAAACTTTGCCGATGGCACAACGCTACTTTCTGTTCTGACGACAGCCGCAAGTCCCGGTCATGAAACGTGTCGCTGATATAAAGCCTGCGAATAGCTGGGACGCTTCCACGGCGGTCGATTTTGTTGTGCTCGATGCACAGGATCGGCACCGCCGTCGCATTGTGTTCGTCGGCGAGCACGGCGCAACCTATCTGCTTGATCTGCCAAAGCCCGCTTTGCTGCGAAACGGCGACGGTTTGCTGCTAGACGATGGCTCCATTGTGCGAGTGACCGGCAAGCTGGAGCCGTTGATTGAAATTTGCGCAGCAAGTCCGCGCGAGATGGCCCGCATCGCCTGGCATATCGGCAATCGGCATACCGATATGCAGCTGGCCGGCGATAAGCTCCGTATTCGCCGCGACCATGTGCTGGAAGACATGTTGCACGGGCTCGGCGCGATGCTCACTTTCATCGAAGCGCCATTCGATCCGGAAAGCGGCGCCTATCAGCAAGGCCACGCGCACGGCCATGACCGCAATAAAGACCACGACGACGCGCCGGGGCATCGTCATGGCGCGTAAGAAAAGGCCCGCACCGTTACTCCGCTCGTCCCCGCGAAAGCGGGGACCCAGGGCAATCGGTGCGCAAATTCTGAATTCCCGCTTGCGCGGGAATGAGCGGGAAAAAATAACCCCTGCGTCGCTCTACCGATTGATGACCTGGCTATCGCCGTCGTATCCGATCGGCGCCTTTTCCTATTCGAGTGGAATCGAATGGGCGGTCGAGTGCGGTGACATTGCCGGCGTCGAAGCCCTGCGCAGCTGGCTTGCCGTCATGATGGCTGAAGGGGCAGGCTTCTGCGATGGTGTGCTGTTCGCGCATGCGCATCGCGCCGTGCAGTCCGGCGCGGACGTGGACCTGCGCGCGGCTGCCGAATTGGCCGCCGCCTTGGTGCCCACGCGCGAGCGTTTCCTTGAGACGACAGCGCAGGGCCGCGCCTTCGTCGAGGCGACCCGAGCTGCCTGGCCCTGTCCCGCACTCAATATGCTTACTGATATTTGGGATGGCGCTATCGCCTATCCGATTGCCGTCGGCGTCGTTGCTGCCGGACACGACATTCCGCTCGACCACGCGCTTCCAGCTTATCTTCACACCATATTGGCGAATTGGACATCCGCCGGCATTCGCCTCGTCCCGCTTGGCCAGACCGACGGACAACGCGTTCTGGCTGCGCTGGAAAGCGTGGTCGCGGCGACTGTCCAGCGCGCGTCTGCCGCCTCGCTCGATGACGTCGGTGGTGCTGCATTTCGCGCCGACCTCGCCAGCGTAAGACACGAGACGCAGTACACGCGGCTATTCAGGAGTTGACGATGAAGAGCGCCAATGGACCACTTCGCGTCGGCATCGGTGGTCCGGTCGGCTCCGGCAAGACCGCGCTGATGGACGCCTTGTGCAAGCGCATGCGCGATCGCTACGAGATCGCCGCCATCACAAACGATCTCTACACCAAATGGGACGCCGAGTTTCTCATCCGCTCCGGTGCACTCGCGCCCGAGCGAATAGCCGGTGTCGAGACCGGCGGCTGTCCGCACACAGCTATCCGCGAGGATGCCTCGATCAATTTGGCGGCGGTCGCCGACATGCGGGCAAAATTTCCCGCGCTCGATCTCGTGCTGATCGAATCCGGCGGCGACAATCTGGCGGCGACCTTCTCGCCGGAACTTGCCGACCTGACGATCTATGTGATCGATGTCGCCGCCGGCGACAAGATTCCCTCGAAGGGCGGACCCGGGATCACGCGCTCCGACTTACTTGTCATCAACAAAATCGACCTCGCGCCCTATGTTGGCGCCTCGCTCGACGTGATGAAGCGCGATGCCAAGAAAATGCGCGGGGCGCGTCCATTCGTGTTGTCCAATCTGCGCGAAGGCAAGGGCGTCGATGATATCGTGCGCTTCATCGAGCAAAAAGGCGGTCTTGCAAGATGAAAATGATAATGGACTGCGCCCGCGCGTGGTCTGAGGGCAGTTGATGGCCGGTAGCGGCAGCTCTGGTACGTCTAGCTTGACGGTGCCTATAAGGTGTCGAGCCAATGCGCCCCGAAGTGCAAAAATCGGCGTCGATCCGGGCGTCCACTGGAACTCAGCAGCGCTGAAAAATATAGTAGATTAAGTAGCGAATATCGTTAGGAAAGTCACGCGTGTCTGCGAATCGAAAAAGGCGGAAGGACTAGAATGACAAAGCTCCGAGTGACGGCCGGGCCTTTTACCTTCGACGCGCGCTTTGAAAGTATGGCAGCGCCAAAGACCTGCGAGATCTTTCGCAGGTTGTTGCCTTACGAAAACAAAATTATCCACGTCCGCTGGAGCGGCGAAGCGGTCTGGATTCCACTCGGGGACCTCGATCTAGGGCTGCCTCTCGAAAATCACACCAGCTATCCCGCGCCCGGGCAAATTATCGTATATCCGGGAGGACTGAGCGAGTGTGAAATCCTTCTCGCCTATGGAGCGGTGCATTTTGCTAGCAAGGTGGGTCAGCTCGCAGGCAGTCATTTCATGACGATCACGTCCAACCTCGACAAGCTGCCCGAGCTCGGGCGCATGGTTTTGTGGCAGGGCGCGCAGACGATCCGGATTGAAGCTGCTAAGTGAGCAACCCGCAATCGCCGTTTCCCGATCGATGTTATGCGGGCTTAAAATTGCACAGGAATTCGAGAAGGATGCGAACGCAGATGTCCGCATCCTGAAGAGAAATCGCCTCCTTTGGATTATGGCTGATCCCGCCCGCGCAACGCACGAACAACATGCCGACGGGGCAGAGCTTCGCGATCGCCATTGCGTCGTGGCCGGCGCCGGACGGCAGCAGCCGTGTTGCATATCCCAAATTCTTAATCGCCCGCGAAAGGGCGTCGATCATGACCGGCGAACAGGCGGTCGCCGGCGCCTCGTGCGTGGTGGAGATCGATAGCTCAACGCGTCGATCGGCGGCTATCTTGCGGATGGAGCGTGTGATCTCTTCGGTCGCAGCGTCGCGGTGCATATCGTCGGGCGACCGGACGTCAATCGTGAACTGAACGCTCCCCGGAATGACGTTCACCGCGCATGGAAACACCTCCATCCGGCCGATGGTCGCCATAATATTCGACAACGAATTTGCGATACGCTCGACGGCGAGCACCATCTCCGCCGCCGCGGCGAGCGCATCACGCCGAAGCCGCATGGGGACGGTGCCCGCGTGTCCCGCTTCCCCAGTTACGGCCACCGTAAGTCGTCGGACGCCGTTGATGGCTGTCACCACCCCAACCGGCAAGTTGGAGGATTCGAGGACTGGCCCTTGTTCGATATGGACCTCGACATAGGCAAGAACCTGCTCGCGCGATTTCGCGACACTCGCGATCGCGGCAGGATCGCAACCGAAAGCGATCAGCGCTTTGCGCAGGCTGACGCCCTCAGCATCGCATGCGTCGAGAACCGCTGGATCGAAATTGCCGGCCAAGGCCCGAGACGACGTGAGTGTCGTCGGGAAGCGCACACCTTCCTCATCGCCGAAGGCAACAACCTCGATAGCGAAGGGAAATTTCTCATGGCGTTTCGCTAGTTCCTCGACGGCAACGAGGCCCGCGATCACACCAAGAGCGCCGTCGTAACGACCGGCGTCGCGTACGGTATCGATATGTGAACCAAAAAGGAGGGCCGGTGCGCCGGGTATCGCGCTCTCATAACGGCCCACCACCGTCCCCAGCGCATCGATCGAGACCGTGAGGCCTGCCTCACGCATCCAGCCGGCGAGTTCCTCGGCAGCGGTTTTGTGAGCTGCCGACAAATAGAGCCGCGTCAATTTCCCTGGCTCGTCGGAATGACGCGCCAGCGCATCCAGGCGCTCCATAACGCGCCGTCCGAGGCGTTCGTCGCTCACGAGCCACCCTTTCGAGCCGGATGTTCCGCATGCCAATGGCGTGCAATCTCTACGCGGCGCGGAATCCAAACCTTCTCATGGCCAAGCACATAATCGAGGAAGCGCGCCAGCGCTGCCGCCCGACCTGGGCGGCCAACGAGCCGGCAATGCATGCCGACAGACATCATTCGCGGGCATTCGGCGCCCTCCGCATAGAGGACGTCGAAGGAATCTTTCAGATAGCTGAAGAATTGCTCGCCGCAATTAAAGCCCTGTGCGGTGGCGAAGCGCA
>JACRAS010000121.1 GCA_016234705.1 Betaproteobacteria bacterium
AATGGCATGGCTTCGGCAATCTGGCGCCCGGTTTCAACATGCTCGATCCGATCAAGGCCACGGTCATCACCCCGGGCCTGGACGTGTCGGGAAAATTCGCCAAGACCGGCATTCCCGCGGCCATCGTAACCAGGTATCTCGCCGAACACGGCGTTATCGTCGAGAAGACCGGCCTATACTCGTTTTTCATCATGTTCACCATCGGCATCACCAAGGGACGGTGGAACACGCTGGTGACGGCTCTGCAGCAATTCAAAGACGACTACGACAAGAACCAGCCGATCTGGCGCGCGCTGCCGGAGTTCTGTCAGAAGCACCTGCGCTACGAGAAAATGGGCCTGCGCGACTTGTGCGAGCAGATCCACGGCATGTATAAGGCGAACGACGTGGCGCGCGTGACCACCGAGATGTATCTGTCCGACATGCAGCCGGCAATGAAGCCCACGGACGCCTTCGCCGCCATGGCGCACCACGAGATCGACCGGGTCGAAATCGACAATCTGGAAGGACGAGTCACCAGCGTTTTGGTCACCCCCTATCCGCCGGGCATTCCGCTGCTGATTCCGGGCGAGCGCTTCAATGCCACCATCGTGCGCTACCTGCAGATTGCGCGCGACTTCAACACCCGGTTCCCGGGGTTCGAGACCGATATTCACGGGCTGGTGACGGACGAAGGCGGGCGCTATCACGTGGATTGCGTGCGCCAGGCGTGACGATAAGCCGTGTTTTGAAACACGGTTGCGGAAAAAAACAACAGCGGCTTGGGTTGGTTTTTCTACAAGATCGCCGATTGCGTACGGATGTGCTTTTCATCCGTGCGCAATCGGCGATCCGCGCGGACGGGTCGCCGTCCGCGCAAGTTCGAGCGGCATAGCTCGATTTATCTCGCGGCGTCGGTCAATACCGGTGTTCGGCCATTGCGCGCTCCGCGCGCCAACCCTGTTTTCCGTACGGATGAAAAGCGCATCCGTACGGAAAACAGGGTTCTGGATAAAAGCAAAAGCGACTTGGGTTTGCCTCTATACAATGCGAAAAAAAGCCCGGTTTCCCGGGCTTTCTTATTCAAACTGGCTGATTACCCGACCGGCTTGATGTTGACAGCCTGGTCGCCTTTTTGGCCGGCCGTGATGTCGAACGTCACTTTCTGGTTTTCCTGCAGGCTTTTGAAGCCGTTGCCCTGGATTGCCGAGAAGTGCGCGAACAGATCCTTGCCGCCGCCGTCGGGGGTGATGAAGCCGAAACCCTTGGCGTCGTTGAACCATTTAACGGTACCTGTACTCATGTCTATTATTCCTAGAAAAAATTAGGGAAGGCTTGCGCCCGAATGCGAGAACTTCAAGGAGGAAAACGACGACCTGAGGAGTACCGCGAAAGCGGCTGCGACGGACCAGCAATTCCACTGCCTTACATTCCTGCACGATCCTTATACAGCAGCGCCGCACCGGGGTCAAGACAATTTGGCGCGTCCTGCTTCACGCGCTCGCGCGCATGTGCCCGGGGGTGCGGAAACGGCGGCTAATAGCGCTTGCCGGTGCTGAATTCGACCTTCATGCGCGCAACCTGCTTGCGCATGGCCTCGAGTTCGATCCGGGCAGCTTCCTCGGTGCGCACGCATTCCTCAGTAGGCGCGCTGCCGCCCTGGGGCAGGCTCTGGCGCGCCACTTCGGCCTGCGCCGCGCGATAGCGCTCGGTCGCCGCGTTCCAGCGTTCGACGAGCTGTTGCTCCTGCTCGCGCCATGATTTTCGCTTGTCCATCAGCCTGCCTCCGCGCAAGTCATTGAGTATCCCGAATCGGCCGGCCGCAGCTCGCGACCGCGGAATATTGTACTCGCAGTACCGCGCAAAATGCGTCTACTGCCGCGTCTGGCTCGGGGCGAGTGTGATACGCTTACGGCGACAAGGAGAACACCATGGCCAGTCACCGCGAGGAGCGCGGGCAATACCTGATCGAAGCGGGCGCGTTTCACCTGACGGGCGGAAGCAAATGGCAACCCCGGCTCACCATGACCCGGCTGCGCTGCGGCACAGGCTTGTCCAGGAGCCAGTCGTTTCCGGGCTTGACACCATTGTTCGACACGGCCAAGGGCGCGACCCGTTTTGCTACCGACCTTGGCCGGAGCATGGCGGACGAGGGATCGGCAAGGCTGACGGTCTAGCTTGACGGTGTCTGCGGTCGCGCCAAGGTAAACGGAGCCGGATATGGCACAGGCATTCCAAGCGGTGGACCCGAATTTCGAAGCGCGCGTGCGCGACAGCTTCGCGCGCCAGGGGGCGATGCGCCTGATCGGCGCCGGCATGACACGGATCGAACCCGGGTATTGCGAAATCGAGCTGCCTTACCGCGAAGACCTGACCCAGCAGCACGGTCTGTTCCACGGCGGGTTTGTCAGTGCGATCGCGGATACTGCCGGCGGCTATGCCGCGTACAGCCTGTTCCCGGCAGAGGACTCGATCCTCACGGTCGAGTACAAGATCAACCTGCTTGCACCCGGCGCGGGCGACAAACTGGTGGCATCTGCGCGGGTGAAGAAGGCAGGCAAGACGCTAACCGTGTGCGAACTCGAGGTCATGGCGATGAAACAGGACAGGCAGACGCTGTGCGCCTGCGGTCTGGCGACGTTGATTCGGCTGGCGGGACGACCGGACCGGCCACGGGCCGAATGACCTTGTGCGGATTATAGAAAAAG
This sequence comes from Betaproteobacteria bacterium, assembly GCA_016234705.1. Lineage (GTDB taxonomy): Bacteria > Pseudomonadota > Gammaproteobacteria > Burkholderiales > SG8-39 > 2-12-FULL-64-23. The sequence goes on from JACRAS010000121.1 coordinate 2,688, forward strand.
CGCTCGCGGAACGCTAGACGGGGTCGGGGATGACGGGATTCCCGTCTCGGTCCTTGCGTTGGTAGTGAACGAAATCATAGCGGAAGGGAATGCCGGCTTCATTGGCGTGAACTTCGCGCGCGGTTTCGTGCCACTGCGCCAGGGAAACCTCGGGGAAAGTGGCATCGCCCTCGAACTCGGCGTGGATTTCGGTGAACTCCAGGCAGTGCGCTCGCGGCAGCGACTCGCGGTACAACTCGGCGCCGCCGATGATGAAAATCGTCTTGGCACCGCGGCAAGCGGCGGTTGCCTCGTCCAGGGAGTGAACAATCTCGCAACCCGGAGCGCAGTAGTCGCGGTTACGGCTGATCACCAGGTTGCGCCGCCCCGGCAAAGGCCGGCCTATGGATTCGTGGGTCTTGCGGCCCATCACCACCGGGTGTCCCATGGTCAGGGCCTTGAAGCGCTTCAGGTCCGCGGGCAGGTGCCAGGGCAGGGCGCTGTTTTTTCCGATGACACGATTCGCCGCCAGCGCGGCGATGAGGCAGATGCGGGTCGCCACCGGCGCCGGGGCCGGCGGTGCAGCTTGGGGCTTCTCCCCTTCACTCCTCACTCCTCACTCCTTGACCAATTCAAGCTGCCAGCGACGAATTCCGCCCAGCCTTATTGAACGCGACAGGGTTCGATTGCGGCTCAGCCGCGCGGCATCAGACGGCGATCGGCGCCTTGATGGCGGGATAAGGGTCGTAGCCCTCCAGGGCGAAATCTTCGTACTTAAAGCCGAAGATGTCCTTCGCCCCGGGGTTGAGCCGCATCAGTGGGAACGGTCGCGGCACGCGCGCGAGCTGCTCGCGCGCCTGATCGAGATGGTTGAGATAGAGATGGGCGTCGCCCAGGGTGTGCACGAATTCGCCCGGCTGCAGCTCGCACACCTGCGCCACCATCAGGGCGAGCAGGGCGTAGGACGCAATATTGAACGGCACCCCGAGAAAAAGGTCGGCGCTCCTCTGGTACAGCTGGCAGGAAAGTTCGCCCTCGGCAACATAAAACTGGAACAGCGCATGGCACGGCGGCAGTTTCATCCGGTCGATATCGGCCGGGTTCCAGGCGCTGACGATATGGCGGCGCGAGTCGGGATTTTTCCTGATGCCCTCGATGAGTTGGGCGATCTGGTCGATCGAGCGGCCATCCGGCGCCCTCCATTTGCGCCACTGGTAGCCGTAGACCGGCCCAAGATCTCCCTTGGCGTCGGCCCACTCGTCCCAGATGCTGACGCCATGTTCCCGCAAGTAGCGCACGTTGGTGTCGCCGCGCAGGAACCACAGCAGTTCATGGATGATGGATTTCAGGTGCAGCTTCTTGGTGGTGAGCAAGGGAAAGGGGGTTAGCGGATAGCGCATTTGCCAGCCGAACACCGACAGGGTGCCGGTGCCGGTGCGGTCGCTTTTTTTCGCGCCATGCTCGATCACGTGGCGCATCAGGTCGAGATACTGCTGTTCCGGATGACTTGTATTCATAGAGCTAAAATAATAGCGCGTTATCGGCTTGCGCGGGAACGCCGTTGCGGGGCGACCAGGCGCAGTGTCGCCAGCGTCGCCGCCGCGTAAACGACGTAGGCCAGGGTAAAAGTCCATTCCGGAAAGTCGTAGTACAAAAGCCGCGCAACCCAGCGGCCGATGAAGCTCCTGCCGTCCGCGCCGGCGCGCAGCGCGTCTTCCCAGCGCGTCAGCGGGCAGATGCTGCCGGCCAGGGCTTCGGCCGCGACCACCAGGATGGCTGCGGCATGCGCGTAGCGCAAGGCGCGATTGCGCGTCCAGCTCCAGTTGAGCCAGGCGCCTATCCACACCAAAGGCAGGCCGAGGACGATAAAGGCCGCGAGCGCGAAATGGACCAGCAGGATCAGATCGGCTAGCATGGAACCCCGAGGGCCAAAGCGACGGAGGGCAAGAACGGCAAGAACCGCAAGAACGGCAAGGTTTCCTCCACTCCCTTTGGCCGCAACCCCTTCAGCCTTTTTCCGTCGGGCGGCTCGGGTCGCTGCACCACTCGCTCCAGGAGCCCGGATACAGCCTGGAACCGGAGAGGCCGGCAATTTCCATGGCCAGCAGATTGTGGCAGGCGGACACGCCGGAGCCGCAGCAATGCACGACTGCGTCCGGCGGCGTGTCGCCGAGCACGGCGGTGAAGTCCCGACGCAGGTCCGCCGCCGGCTTGAAGCAAGCGCTGGCGTCCAGGTTGTCCCTGAAAAAGCGGTTGAGCGCGCCGCGGATGCGGCCGCCCACCGGGTCCAGCGTTTCGTTCTCGCCGCGGTAACGATCGGGGGCGCGTGCGTCTACGAGCATGCGACCGGGCCGGCCGAGCCACCTCATCACCTCGTCGGCATCGACCGAAATGGCGCGCGGCTGCCCGGCAAAGCGCGCGGGCGCCGGTTGGGGCACGGCACTGCTCACCGGACGCCCTTCATCTGTCCATTTGGCGTAGCCGCCATCGAGTACGGCGACGTTTTCGTGTCCGAGCCAGCGCAGCATCCACCATAGCCGCGCGGCATACACGCCCATTTTGGCATCGTAGGCGATGACTTGCCTGCCCGAGTCCACACCCGCGGCGCCCAGCCTGCGCGTGAACGCCCGCGGGTCGGGCAGGGGATGGCGGCCGTTCTTTCCGCTGGTTGGCGCGGCGAGATCGCGGTCCAGATGCAGGAAGCGCGCGCCGGGGATGTGCGCCGTCGCGTAGGCTCGCGCACCGGAGTCCGGATTGGCGAGGTCGTGGCGGCAGTCGAACACCACCCACGCCGGGTCGTCAAGGTGCCCTGCAAGCTCCGCGGTGCTGACCAGCGTGGTGGGCGCCATGGATATTATTCGTCCGCGTCTTCTTGTTCCAGCCAGGCGCGCGCTTCCGCGTCGTCGTCGAACACCTGCAGATCGGCATTAATGAACATCTGCGACAGCCAGGCACTCCAGATCATCCACTGGCTGTGGGTCACGACGGCAATTTTGTCGAAATCATTGGGATGGCTGCGGGTGTATTTGATGTCCTCCCAGGCCACGTCCAGGGTGAAACCCGCCATCTGCCGCAAGTCGATCAGCAGGTTGACCTTGCCGCCGGGCACCAGGGTCGAGCGCACCATGTCCTCGAATTCCCTGTAGTCGGCGAGCACGAACTCGCCGAGCACGGTCACGGTGACCAGCTTGCCGCTGTGGTCAATGGCAATCATGGCGTGTCTCCGCTCTCGGGAAGGGTATTCAATTTGGTTCTGTCGATGCGGCAACGCCATCCGCCGGGTGGCCCTGGCAGGGACATCAAGCGGGCTTCCCCAGCTCGCGCCGCAGGTATTCGTGGAAGTGCAGCATGCCGTCTTCCATGGGCGACTGATACGGGCCCGCCTGGCTGATGCCCTGTTGCATCAGCGCCCTGCGTCCGCGGTCCATGCGCAGCGCAATCTCGTCGTCCTCTATCGCGGTCTCCCAGTAGGCGGCCTGCTCGGCCTCGACGAACTCGCGCTCGAACAGCACCACGTCTTCGGGATAGTAGAACTCGACCACGTTGGTGGTCGATTGCGCTCCGCGCGGGTGCAGCGTGCTCACCACCAGCACGTGCGGATACCACTCGATCATGATGTTCGGGTAGAGCGTGAGCCAGATCGCCCCGTGCGGCGGAATCTCGCCCTGGTAGTAATCGAGCACCGCCTTGTGCCAGCGCGCGTAGGTCGCGCTGCCGGGCTTCCCCAGGCGGTTGTTGAGGCCCACCGTTTGCACCGAGTGGCGCTCGCCGAACTGCCATTCGAGGTCGTCGCAGGTGACAAAATTGCCCAGACCAGGATGGAACGGCGCGACGTGGTAGTCCTCGAGGTAGACCTCGATGAAGGTCTTCCAGTTGTAATCGCATTCGTGCACTAGCACTCGGTCGAGCATGTAGCCGGAAAAATCGAGATAGGCTCGCTCGCGCAGTCCGCCGAGATCCAGGGCGACATTGCGCCTGCCCGCGAACAGCAAGCCGTTCCAGTGCTGCAGGGGGGTCTTGTGCAGATTGAGGCAGGGGTTGCCGGGAAAGTGGGGCGCGCCCAGCAACTGGCCTCGCGTGTCGTAGGTCCAGCGGTGCAGCGGACACACGATGTTCCGGGCATTGCCCCGGCCTTCCAGAATGATCGCCTGGCGGTGGCGGCAGACGTTGGACATGAGCTCGACGCCGTGCTCGTTCCT
>JACRAS010000128.1 GCA_016234705.1 Betaproteobacteria bacterium
GATAGTCGTCAGCGGCGCGGCGAACTGTGCTTCGACGCGCGGATCCTCCAGATCGAAGTAGTTGGCCGAGTTTGCCGGAACCAGGCTGCGCGCGAGCGTGGTCTTGCCGACCTGGCGCGGGCCGACCAGCACGACCGCCCGGCTGCGCCTGAGAGCGGAGGTGACGGTTTGCCGAAGATGGGGGCGATCGATTTTCATGCCTGGATTATACCTTGAATATCCAGCGCGTGATAGCGGATATTCAAGAATGGCCGCGCGTTCTCAAAGGGTATATAGACACCACGGTCCGCCAAAACCCAGCGCAGCTTTCGCGCACCGCCCGGAGCGGAAACGGTGACGCTCGCGCCGGGCGGTTCGTTCAGGTTCATTTGCTTTCCGTGGGCGCCTTCGAGGCGTATGCCTATTGTCCCGCCGGCCGAGGCGCTGCGCATCGTCAGCGCTTGAAGCAGTGACGCCCCGGTGCGAGCGCGGGTGCCGACTCCCGGGTGGCGGGGCAGCATGCCCGAGAGCCAGGTGCAGAGCTATTCTCCAGCCTGTTTCGGCGGCTCGGTGAGAGCTTCGGTGCCAGCGGCGTGCGTAGCGGGGGGCGTTGCGGCTCGATCGGCAATAAGCGGGGGAGCGAGCGGCTGCTGAGGGTATTGCGCTTTTTACCACTAACTCGCTCCCATCGCCCCCCGCCAGGGGTGCGTAGCGGAGCGAAATTGACATCATGTGCAGGTGTGCGGTTCGGGGCGCGTTCACCCACTGAATTGCGCCGCGGCGGTGAACCGTTCAGACTTCGCGGCCGGATTGATTCGCCTATTCCTTGGCCGCTTTAGAGGCGGGAAGGGGCTTCATCTGCGAGGTTGCGGCGCGCGATGCGACCGAGGCGCCGCTGGGACCCAGTTGATTGCTGTTCTCGCGCAGGCCGATGGGGATGACCCCGGAACACGGCACCGACACGCAGAATTTTCACGCGGGCACTCAATACTGTACACCGCAATCGCCCGCGAGAGAGAATCATTCGCAGAATGTTGGTAAGATACCCTATTGAACAAGCCAGTGACCTGTCTGACACAGCGCCGCCATCGCATGATCCGCCCCCTCACCATAGCCCACACCTCCGACGTTCATCTCATCGACGGCGATGAGGGGGCGAACGTGCGTGTCGCGTTTACGCGCGTGGTAGACGCGGTGATCGAACATGACGCCGATCTTTTCTTGATCGCAGGCGACCTGTTCGACCACAACCGCATCCACGGCGTTGTCATCGATTTTGTCTATGCGCAGCTTGCGCGCGTCACCTGTCCGACGGTAATCATCTCGGGCAATCACGACAATAGCGAGGACGATGCCGTGCTCGCGCGGATGAATTTCGGCAAGGCGGGGCGGCATGTCACGCTGATCGACGATGCCGAGGGCAGGGTGCTGGAATTTCCTGAGCTGCACGCCACGGTTTGGGGCCGTTGCATGGAAAACCACCATCCCGCGCACCGGCCCATGGCAGGGGCGCCTTCGCGCATGCGCGACCTGTGGCACATCGGCATGGCGCACGGCTTTTACGTCGATAATTGGGGCGCCGACCGCTCATCGCTGATTACGCCCGCCGAGATCGCCAGCTCCGGATTCGACTATCTGGCGCTGGGGCATGTGCATTGCCATCGGCAGATGTTGCATGGCGAGACGCTCGCCTGTTACGCCGGGGCACCGGTTTCCTATGGCCGCGATGAAACGGGCTGCATGGCCATCGCCGAGCTTAACCCCGGGGCGCCGGCGCGCGTCGTTGAATACGCCATTGGCACGCGCGGGGAGCTAGCGGCGGTGTCCCGAGCCGTGGACAAGATTGCTGCGGTCGGCTGACCGATTCGCGGATCAGGAAGTACGAGGCTACTTCTGGGTCGTGCCGGGTTTGAGGAAGCGCTCCATGCTGGCGGCGAATGCATCAGGCTGGTCGGTGAACAGCGCATGCCCGGCGCGTTCGATGCGCTCGATGGTGCAAAGCGGCATGACGTCCGCCATGCGCCGCGCGATTCCTTCAGTCACCACTTGGCTCTCGCTGCCATATTGCAGCAGCGTGTGCGTCGGAATTTCCTTCACCAGCGCCCAGAGATCGAGGGCTCCTCTGTTGGGACGCCGCATGTGCGCGAGCGCGGGGTCGTATTTCCAGGTGTGGCGCCCGGATTCCGTTTGGCGCATGCCGTGGCGCACGCTTTCTTCAACCAGGTGGCGCGGCGCGCGCTTCATGATGTCGGCGAGGTAATTCGTCGCCTCGTCGTGCGACGCGAATTCGCGCGGCGAGGGCACTTCGGCAACGCGAGAGAAGTCCGTTCCCGGCGGCGCCGGTGGCAGGCCGGCGGCAACGTCCACCAGCACCAGTCGCTCGAGTTCGTCGTGGTGGCGATGCGCATAGAGCATCGATACCATGCCGCCCAGCGAATGCCCGACCAGCGTATAGCGCTTCAGGCCGCGCGACTGGATCACCGCGCGCAGATCCTGGTACAACTCCTCGAAGTGATACGCATCCGCCGCGCCCCAGCCGCTGTCGCCATGGCCGCGCTGATCGACGGCAATGACGTGATAACGGTGTTTCACGCGGCGGCTGTAGTCATTCCACACATGCGCATGCAGGCGCGCGCCGTGCACCAGCACGACCGGGTGCTTGCCGTGATTGCCCCAGTCAAGGTGGTGCAGACGGATGGCGTCGCGAACGACGTAATGGCTTTGGGCGAAAACTGCGGTCATTCTGTGACTTTCGATTCGGTGTGCACGTTTTGAGCATACTCCACGACGCGCGCGTCACCCGTGGCGAACTCGAGCACCGCGCAGGATAGTCCGTCGCGGTCGCGCGCCTGCCCGGCGGTGCCGGGGTTGACCACCAGAGCGATAAGGGAATCAAGCCGCCGGGCACCCCTAAATTCCCGAGCCGACGCTGAGCACAATGAACCTGTTTTTTTACTCCAAAATCGGCGTACGGGCATTATGTCACGCGAGACTCCCCCCTTTACGGCAAATAGCCGGGATTTTGAGCGTTTACCACTAAACTCGCTCCGATCGCCTCCCGCCAGGGGTGCGTAGCGGAGCGAAATTAACATAATGTGCATGTGTGCGGTTTGGGGCGCGTTCACATACTGAATTGCGCCGCGGCGGCGAACCGTTCAGACTTAGTGGCCGGATTGATTCTCCTATCCCTAGGCAGAGGCGCTCGCCGCGCTGGCGCGTAGTGCCCGCGCTACGCGGCCTGCTGCAGCGAAGCCGTGTATCGGTCTACAAGTCGGGGAACGTAGAGATCTTCGTCGACCAGCGGCCAATGGATTCCCAGCCCGAAAGGGGCGAGTGCCATCACGCTGCGTTCGCTTTCGGACGCATTCGCAAGACGTTCGGTCATCGGCAGGGGAATGTCCAGCATGGCGCCGCTCACAAGCTCTATGACGAGGCGTACGCGCTCGGCGTCATAGCGCACCGCTTTCGCACGTGGGCGCTGGAGCTCCTTCTCCCCGGCAGCAGCGGCTTTCGCCAGCATCTCTTCCGTCAGCTTGATCCCGTTTTGCTCACTCATGGTGTTTTCTCCACGCCGCCAGCAACTCCTCGCGGCGGCGCTGCGCAATTTCCGTCGCCTTCCGCACGTCAGTCGCTTTCGCGCCAACCGATGACAGGACTTCGAGCGGCTCGAGCCCGATTCTGATCATGCAATCCGCCCCAATCGCGTGTACATGCGCGGGCGGATGGTCATCAAGATAGATCATAAAACGGAATCCGCCTTCGATGAAGATGGTCGGCATCGAATTACCTTTTTACCACTAACTCGCGCCGCTCGCCCCCGCCGGGGGTGCGTAGCGGAGCGAAATTAACATAATGGGGCATTGTGCCCGGTTTGGGGCGCGTTCACACACTGAATTGCGCCGCGGCGGCGAACCGCTCAGACTTCGCGGCCGGATTGATTCGCCTATTCCTTACAGCCCGAGCCGTTGCCATATGGTCGAAACCAGCCCGGCCTGGTTCATGGTGTAGAAATGCAGGCCGGGCGCGCCCTGCGCCAACAGGCGGTCGCAAAGGTCGGTGACCACGTCCAGGCCGAAGCTGCGGATCGAAGCGATATCGTCGCCGTAGCTCTGCAGCCGCAAGCGCAGCCAACGCGGAATCTCCGCGCCGCAGGCGTCGGAGAAGCGCGCGAGCTGCGAGAAATTGGCGATGGGCATGATGCCCGGAACGATCGGCACATCGATGCCCAGCGCCTCGCAGTCGTCGATGAAGCGGAAATAGGCGTCGGCGTTGAAAAAATACTGGGTGATCGCGGCGTTCGCGCCTGCGTCCACCTTGCACTTGAACGCCAACAGGTCGTCACGCGCGGAGCGCGCCTGCGGATGGCACTCGGGATAGCCGGCGACTTCGATGTGGAAATGATCGCCGCTCGACGCTCGGATGAATTCCACCAGCTCGTTGGCGTAGCGCAATTCGCCCGCGCTCGCGGCTCCCGAGGGCAGGTCGCCGCGCAGCGCGACGATATGGCGCAGGCCATGCGAGCGGTACAGCGCCAGCGTGGCGGCGAGGTCGGCGCGGGAGGAGCCGACGCAGGACAGGTGCGGCGCGGCTTCGCCTCCGTCTTTCTGGATTTCCAGCACCGCCTCGAGCGTGCGCTCGCGCGTCGAGCCGCCGGCGCCGTAGGTGACGGAGAAGAACCTGGGCTTGAGCTGTATCAACTGCCTCCAGGTGGCGCGCAGCTTCTCCATCCCCTCCGGCGTTTTCGGCGGAAAGAATTCGAAGCTGAAGGTGGGCGGATATTTTTTCTGCGATTCCATGGCAAGGTGGAGGGAGGCGCGAGGAGAGAGAGGGTAACTCCTCCCGCGTTTTCTCAATACCGGTACGAGTCCGACTTGTACGGGCCATCCTTGCTGACGCCGATGTACCGCGCCTGCTCGTCGCTAAGCTCGGACAGCATGGCGTTGAGCTTTTTCAATTGCAAGCGCGCCACTTTTTCGTCTAGGTGCTTGGGCAGCACATAGACGCCGATCGGATACTTGCCCGAGCCCTTCTGCGCCTCGCTCCAGAGCTCGATCTGCGCCAGGGTCTGGTTGGCAAACGACGAAGACATGACGTAGGAGGGATGCCCCGTGGCGCAGCCCAGGTTCACCAGGCGGCCCTTGGCGAGCACGATGATGCGCTTACCGGGTCGTCCGTCCATGGGGGGGAAAATGACGTGGTCCACCTGCGGCTTGATCTGTTCCCACTGGTATTGCTCCAGCGAGGCGACGTCGATTTCGTTGTCGAAGTGGCCGATGTTGCAGACGACGGCCTGGTCTTTCATTTTCTTCATGTGTTCGTGCGTGATCACATGGTAGTTGCCGGTGGCGGTGACGAAAATATCGGCCTTGTCGGCGGCGTAGTCCGTGGTGACCACGCGGTAACCTTCCATGGCCGCCTGCAGCGCGTTGATGGGGTCGATCTCCGTGACCCATACCTGCGCCGAGAGCGCGCGCAGCGCCTGCGCGCTGCCTTTGCCCACGTCGCCGTAGCCGCACACCAGCGCGACCTTGCCGGCGATCATCACGTCGGTGGCGCGCTTGATCCCGTCCACCAGCGATTCGCGGCAGCCGTACAGGTTGTCGAATTTCGACTTGGTGACCGAATCGTTGACGTTGATCGCCGGAAACGCGAGCTTGCCTTCCTTGTGCATCTGGTACAGGCGGTGCACGCCGGTGGTGGTTTCCTCGGTCACGCCCTTCACCGCTTTGATGCGCTTCGCGTACCAGCCGGGCTGGGTGCCGAGCCGCTGCCTGATCGCCGCGTACAGGCACTTCTCCTCTTCGCTCGTCGGTTTGGCGATGACGGAGGCGTCCTTCTCCGCGCGCGCGCCCAGGTGCAAGAGCAGCGTGGCGTCGCCGCCGTCGTCGAGGATCATGTTCGACAGAGCGCCGTCCGGCCATTCGAAAATGCGGTGGGTGTAATCCCAGTACTCCGTCAGCGACTCGCCCTTGTAGGCGAACACCGGCGTGCCGGTGGCGGCGATGGCCGCCGCGGCGTGGTCCTGGGTGGAGTAGATGTTGCACGAGGCCCAGCGCACTTGCGCGCCCAGCGCCTGCAGGGTCTCGATCAGCACCGCCGTCTGGATGGTCATGTGCAGCGAGCCGGTGATGCGTGCGCCCTTGAGCGGCTGTTTCGCGGCGTATTCCTCGCGGATCGCCATCAGGCCCGGCATTTCGGTCTCGGCGATGCGGATTTCCTTGCGCCCCCAGTCGGCCAGCGACAGGTCGGCAACCTTGCAGTCGGTGAAGTTCTTGCTTTGCGGTACGGCGCCCATCACGCGCTCCTTTCGTTCAAGAAAAAAGTTCGTGAGCGCCGTTGCGGTGGTGGACACCCCGAGCCTGGCGGGCGGTGAAACCCGTCGCAACGCTCCTCGAGGGAGGCGCATTTTACCTTAATTGCAGGGCTAGGCGCTAGCCAAGTGACATAGCGGCGGGAGCTATTGCCCGGAGAGGCGCGCCCTGCTTGGCTCTTCGGCCGATTTGCATCATTCGCGAATCGCGAATAATATGGATTCATGATTCTCAAGCCACAAGATGTTGTCGTCCTCCTTAAACTTGTAGCCATCGGCCAGGAGTCTTGGACCTTTCAGCGTCTGGCCGTCGTGCTGTCAATCAGCCAGTCCGAGGTTCATGCCGCTGTGCGCCGGGCCGTGGCCGCGCGCCTTATGAGCGAGGCGACTGCGGCTTCCGGCCGGCCGGTGCGCGAAGCCCTGCTCGAGTTCTTAGTACACGGCGTCAAGTACGCTTTCCCACCCGAGCGCGGCGCGTTGACCCGCGGCGTACCGACCGGCTATGCGGCGCCTCCGTTGAACAAGGTGATTATCGGATCAAGTGACCCTCCCCCGGTCTGGCCATATGCGGAAGGCAGCGTGCGCGGGCTTGCTTTCGCGCCGCTCTACCCCTCGGTGCCGGCCGCCGCGCTGAAGGATGCGCGCCTCTACGAATTGCTGGCGCTGGTGGACGCGATTCGCGCTGGGCGCGCGCGCGAACGCAATCTTGCCGCGAAAGAACTGGAGTCGCGGCTCGATACGGTGGTGGCCTGATGGCGGACCAGAACATCGAGTTGCTCACTCGCGTCGCCGAAGCGCTCGGCGATCTGCGGGAGCGGCTGGTTTTCATCGGCGGCTGCGCGCCATCGCGCGGATTCTTCCGCCCTGAGGACAAACATGAACGACATGACAGCGCTGCCATCCTATGCCGATCGAGACGTCGCGAGACTCGGCCAACCTGCCCCACCCGGATGTGATCGCGCAGGAAATCGTCGAAGACCTGCGCGCGGCGCTGGAGCAGTTCGAAGCGCCAACCGACGATTTGGGTAGCAAGGCGATACTGTGATGCGACTGTAGCAACGTGCGAAGACACCCGTCCCGCTTGGCCTCCAGTCGATGTTGCCCGCTTAACCACAGCCGTTAAGGGAGCAGCATTAGGGGCTGGCCATATTTCGACCCGCGCTCAAAATGGTCGCCAAGATGGAAGCCGCCATAGAGCGTCCGCCAATAGTGGCCGAGACGCTCGACGTACGTGGCAAGCCTGAGGATAATTAGTCCATAATACCTCCCGTTTCCGGGCCTTGTTCGTCGCCATGCAGACGTTGAACGTCAAAAGAGAGTTGATCCAGTGGGCAATTGAACGCTCGGGACGAAGCACCGACGTGTTGGCACGTGCTATGCCCAAAATTGCGCAGTGGGAGAGCGGCAAGGCTCACCCCACGTTGCGGCAACTTGAAGCTCTGGCAAAAAAGACTTGGACGCCACTCGGCTATTTTTTCCTCGCCGAGCCACCCGAGGAGCGTCTTCCGGTTCCGGACTTTCGGACGGGGGGGGATCATCCGATACCACGACCGAGCCCAAACCTGATCGACACGCTGTACACGATGCAGCGGCGCCAAGCGTGGATGCGTGAGTACCTCATCGAGCAGAAGCAGGAACCACTGCAGTATATCGGTTCGGCGAAGGTCGATGGAAATATCAGCGCTGTGGCAAAACGAATCCGCCAAGCTCTTGGCATAGCGGATAGTTGGGCGAGTCGTATCAGCACTTGGACCAATGCACTGACTGTTTTACGTGAAGCTGCCGAGGCTGCAGGGATTTTGGTTGTCATCAATGGCGTGGTTGGCAATGATAACCATCGCAAGCTGGATCCCACCGAGTTTCGCGGCTTTGTGCTGTCGGATGTTTATGCGCCTCTCGTCTTCGTCAATGGATCTGACGCGCGCTCCGCTCAGATGTTTACCCTCGCCCACGAATTGGCGCACCTCTGGATCGGCGAAGGTGGTCTCTTCGATCTGCCCGAATTGCAGGCATCGGACAACCAAAGCGAACAATTCTGCAACCAAATTGCCGCGGAATTCCTGATACCAGCCACGGAACTCAGGGCATTCTGGGGCGATGCCCAAAGGACGAACGAGCCGTTTCAGGCGATCGCGGGACACTTTAAGGTTAGCCCTGTGGTCGCGGCAAGACGCGCTCTAGATCTAGACTTGATTGCCAAACCAGCATTCTTCGAGTTCTACCGCGCGTATCAGGCTGATGAGCGGCGGCAGGCGGCTCGCAGTAAAGGCGGCGGTGACTTCTACAACAACCAAAACGTACGGCTCGGCAAGCGGTTTGCTCGGACAGTCATGCAGGCAGCGAAAGAAGGGCGTCTGCTGTACCGGGATGCCTATGCTTTGACGGGTCTGCATGGCAGCACGTTCGACAAATACGCCAAAGCTCTGGGCGTGCGGGCGTGACCATGAAGGCGGCCACGAAGTATCTCCTTGATGCGAATGTACTGATGGAGGCAAAGCGGCGCTATTACCGGTTCGGGCTTTGCCCGGGTTTCTGGGACTGTCTGGTCTGGAATCACGAACAGGGTTCCATGGCGAGTATTGATCGGGTTAAGAAGGAGATTGAAGATGGCAAGGACGACCTGACTCAGTGGATTAAGAAGCAATGCCCAAGTACGTTTTTCATGCCAACCACAGACACGAAGGTCGCCTCGTGGTTTGGCGCGATGGTCGCGTGGGCGCAGAAACAGCTACAGTACCTACCCGAAGCGTTAGCGGAATTTTCTACCGAACCAGACGGTTGGTTGATTGCCTACGCGAAAGAACATTCGTACACGCTAGTTACACATGAAGTCTCGGCTAAGGAGTCGCGCAGGAAAGTGAAGATTCCTGATGTCTGCAAAGCGTTTGATGTGCTCTTTGTCGATTCTTTCGACATGCTGGAGCAACTCAACACAAGCTTCACTTGGATGCCGGGAAAGTAATTGCGGATCTTCGCGGGGTCGCGTGGGTAAATTCTGGCATCAGATTTCCTCCCCCGTATCGTCCCGCCAAAGGGCCCGGACACCGCGTGGTCGCGTTTTCGACCCTTGTGCACCCTTTCGCGTCGTCGTCTGAGGAAACCGCGGCGCTCGTACGGTTTCACACCAAACGCAATGCTTCAGAATACGCGGCGCTGGTGAACGCCATTTCCGGGCGTTGACGATTTTCCGCTGAAACAAAAAAGCCGGCTCATGGCCGGCCTTTTCTTGAATCTCGTAAAGCTTTAGGCCACGGCCGCCATCTTGATCCCTGCATCCGCTGCAAGCGCCTGCGCCTTATCCATCGCTTCCCAGGTGAACTCCGGCTCGTCGCGGCCGAAGTGGCCGTAGGCCGCGGTTTTTTCGTAGATCGGACGCAGCAGGTCGAGCATTTGCACGATGCCCTTGGGCCGCAGGTCAAAATGTTTCCGCACCAGTTCGGACAGCTTTTCGTCGGAAATCCTGCCGCTGCCGAAGGTCGTGACCATGACGCTGGTCGGGCGCGCCACGCCGATAGCGTAGGACACCTGAATCTGGCACCGGCTCGCCAGGCCCGCGGCGACCACGTTCTTGGCGACGTAGCGCGCGGCGTAGGCGGCGGAGCGGTCCACCTTGGACGGGTCCTTGCCGGAGAAAGCGCCGCCGCCGTGCGGCGCCGATCCGCCATAGGTGTCGACGATGATCTTGCGCCCGGTCAGGCCGCAGTCGCCCTTGGGCCCGCCGATCTCGAAGCTGCCGGTCGGGTTGACCAGGTACTTGATCTGCCCCTTGAGCAGATGCTTGGGCAGGATCGGCTTGATGATCTGCTCGATGACCGCCTCTTCGATCTGCTTGTGCGTCAGGCCGGGCGCATGCTGCGTGGACAGCACCACGGTGTCGATTGCATCCGCCTTGCCGTCGGTGTAGCGGATGGTCACCTGCGACTTGGCGTCGGGCCGCAGCCATGCAAGGCGTCCGTCGCGCCGGATCTCCGATTGGCGTTCGACCAGCCGGTGCGCCAGGTAAATCGGCAGCGGCATCAGTTGCGGGGTTTCGTCGCAGGCGTAACCGAACATCAGGCCCTGGTCGCCCGCGCCCTGGTCGAGGTCGAGGCCCTTGCCCTCGTCCACCCCCTGGGCGATGTCCTTGGACTGCTCGCCGTAGGCCACGATCACGGTGCAGGTGTGCGTGTCGAAACCGATCGCCGGATCGTCGTAACCGATGCGCTTGATGGTCCTGCGCACGACATCGTTGAAGTTGACCCGCGCGCCGGTGGTGATTTCACCGGCGAGCACCACCAGATTGTCCTTGACCAGCGTCTCGGCCGCGACTCTTGAGCTCTTGTCCTGCGCTAGAATAGCGTCCAGAACCGCATCGGAAATCTGGTCGGCGACTTTGTCCGGATGGCCCTCGGAGACCGATTCCGAGGTGAACAGGAAAGAGCTCATGGTTGGGTTCGAATGGATTGAAAAAGGGCCGTAAGGATAGCATGTCTTGAGTCAATCCAAAAGTGACGCGGTGTGTTTCTAATAGGTCTCGCGCGTGGGCTTGCCGCCTTGCCGCTTTCCGCCCTGCACCGTCTGGGTGCGCTCTGCGGAAGGATGGTCTATCTCGTTTCGCCCCGCTATCGGCGTTATTTTCGCGCCAACCTGCGCGCCGCCGGCTATGCCGATGGCGCGCTGCTCAGCCGGGCGATCGCCGAGGCCGGCAAGGGATTGCTGGAGCTGCCCGCGATCTGGCTGCGCCCGCATGAAACGGTGGCAGGCTTCGTGGTGCAGATCACCGGCTGGGAACTGGTGGAGACGGCGCTAGCCCGACGCCGCGGGATTATCTTTCTAACGCCGCACCTGGGCTGCTTCGAGATCACGGCACAGTACTATGCCTGGCGTGCACCCGCCGACGCCCCGATCACCGTGCTTTACCGCTCACCTAAAAAAAAGGTGGTCGAGCCGCTGATGCTGGCAGGCCGCGCGCGGCCGAATCTGCGCCTCGCGAGCGCCGATCTGAAAGGCGTGCGCATCCTGCTGCGCGCGCTCAGGAACGGTGAGGCCATCGGCATCCTGCCCGATCAGGCGCCGGGGTTGGGCGAAGGCGAGTGGGCGGAATTTTTCGGCCGCCCGGCTTACACCATGACGCTTGCAGGGCGGCTGGCGGGCGCGGGCGCGCAGGTGATCCTCGCCTACGCCGAGCGCTTGCCGCGGGGCCGGGGTTATCACCTGCATCTCGAAGCCATGCCCGCGCCGCTCGCAGGCGAGTCGCCGGCGCGAGCGCTCAACCGCGCGCTGGAGGGCCTGATCCGCCAGTGTCCGGCGCAGTACGGCTGGGGCTATAACCGTCACAAAGTGCCG
Source organism: Betaproteobacteria bacterium (assembly GCA_016234705.1). Classification (GTDB taxonomy): domain Bacteria; phylum Pseudomonadota; class Gammaproteobacteria; order Burkholderiales; family SG8-39; genus 2-12-FULL-64-23. The sequence goes on from JACRAS010000128.1 coordinate 11,615, forward strand.
GCCGGGGCGCCAGCGCCAAAATGAAACCGGATTTCAAAAGCGAAAGGCATGGTCTTGAATCCCGCGGCTGTTGCGGCCGTGTACGCCGCACTTTGCGGCTTGCGCCGACAGGCCCATGCTGACCCGCGTCGCACTCGCCTGTGTCTGGCTGCTCAGGCTGTTGCCGCTGTCCGCGCTCGCTGTGATCGGCAACGGCTTCGGCACGCTGCTCTATGCGCTGGGCCGCGAGCGCCGCCGCGTCTGCCTGATCAACCTCGCGCGCTGCCTGCCCGAGCTCTCGGCGCGCGAGCGCCGCGCGCTGGCGCGGCGCCATTTCCGCGCCTTCGCCCGCACTTTTCTCGAGCGCGCCATCCTCTGGTGGGGAGCGCCC
>JACRAS010000129.1 GCA_016234705.1 Betaproteobacteria bacterium
CCGGCATGCAATCGTCCGGCGTGACGCCCTACGGTTCGTGGACTTCGACCACGCCGGTCGGCGGCGCGATGCAAGGCAAGAAGACCGAGGCGAAGAACCTGCCGATCATCATGACGATGCACAATTGTTCCTACGTCGCCACCGCCTCGACCGCGTTTCTGGAGGATTATTACGCCAAACTGGCGAAGGCGATCGAAGTGGCCAAGACCGGCATGGCCTATCTGCATGTGCACGCGCCCTGTCCGACCGGCTGGCGCTTCCCCTCCGGGATGACCACCGAAGTGTGCCGCATGCAGGTGCGCACCAACTTCATCGCGCTCTGGGAGTACGATCCGGAGAACGGGCTGCGCTTCACCCATTCGGTCGACCGGCCGCAACCGGTCGCCGACTACCTGAAGATGATCGGCAAGTATCGCCATCTGAGCGAAGAGCAGATCGGCCATATCCAGCACACGGTCGACGACAAGATCGCTTACCTGCGGAAATTGACGCAGGTGGCGACGGAGCGACGCCCGGCGGGGCCGCGCGACATTGCAGTCGGAAAGATCGCTCCGCTATAGTGCTGGAAACGTAACAACGAAAATCTTGTTGGCGGCGATCGACGGACATTGCTCGATGTCCGCGACACGTTCCGCTGCCCGAGGTGACGGCCACGCGCTGCGCGGCCGTGAATCTAATAGTTATCGTTTAGCGACCGTATTTTATGCCCAGTTTATATCGCGACGACCGCGATCGGACCTAGAGAGTTTTAGGGGCACCAACAGGAACAGCAACGATGTGGATTCTGATTGTTTATATTCTGATTGTCTTGGTTGGCGAATCGATCGCGATTGCAATCGGTCTGTATTTGGATCGTGCCTACCCAGCAGCCAGCTTGCCAGTTTCATTGACGCTATTTTTCGCCGTGTTCTGGTTAAGCTGGGTTCTTGCGGTACGTTTGACCGAGCCCAAGCGTAAAGCGCATCCCAAAACCGCAACCTGAAATCGCTCGCATTGCGATCAATCGCAGGGAGCTGTCATTATAGACGGTGAGCCGCCGCGCGCTAGCCGAACCGAAACGCCAGCAGATTATCGAACGAGCGCAGCTCGATCAGCACGCGATGCAACAGGTCGCCGTCGCGCGTCTCTATGGCTTTCGGGATCAGCGTCAGGCTCGCCTTGGCGCCATCGATGAGGCGGCGGAATTCCGCGCTGTTGCGCACGGCCTCGCTGGCAATGCCGTCGCAGCGCGACAACGTCGCGCCATAGCTCTGCGCCTTGCCGGCGAGGTCGTTACGTGTCGCAGGTTTGGTGAAGTCGAGCGCGCGGTCGTCATAGACCATCAGGGCGTCCATGCCGGCATTGGCGTCGCGCACGCAATCGGCCAGCACCACGATGCCGGCGGCCTTGCGCAAGTCGTAGAGATCGCCGCGGATGGCTTCGAGCGCCTGGCGCACCGCGTCCGGTTTTCCCATGCTGATCATGAGATCGATCCCCACGAAGCGCGCGGGTATGCCGGTGAACACGGTGCCATAGAGCGCCACGCCGTCGAAGGCGGCCGGCCGTTTGCCGGCAAAACGTCGCTCGAACACGCCCCAGGCTTCGCGCAGCCGGTCGATTTCCAGCAAGGCCAGATCGAGGTTGCCGGTGCGCAGATAGCCGATCGCCACCCGGTTATGCGCCGATGCGTTTTCGACCGCGGCGTTGAAGTCGGCCAGATCGTCGGCGCGAGCGGGACTCGTCACGAAAGCGAGAGCGACGATGGCGGCGCGAGCAATCGAAAGCCACATGACGTTTCACCATTGGTGCGCGAGGAACTGGACCCCGCGGCCGGGGAACTATACTTCTAAGCGCATGATATTGACGCGACGTAACCTGCTGCTGGCTCTGGGCGGCCTTGGTCTGGCGGGCGCGACTTGCGTGCGCGCCGCCGAGCCGATTCTGACCGACGACGGCCTCTACAAAGAGCCGTGGTTTCTTGAGAGTTTCCTGGACCTTAGCGACGATCTCGAAGGCGCCGCCAAGGACGGCAAGCGCTTCGTCATCATGTGGGAACTCAAGGGCTGCCCCTATTGTAAGGAGACGCATTTCGTCAATTTCGCGCGGACCGACATTGCCGACTACATCAAGGCCAATTTCGACGTGCTGCAGCTCAACATCATCGGCTCGCGCAAAGTCACCGATTTCGACGGCAGCGAATTGTCGGAAAAGGCCTTGGCGTTGAAATATGGCGTGCGCTTCACGCCGACGTTGCAATTCTTCCCCGAACGCGCCGCGCCCTTGAAAAATATTGCGCCCACCAAACGCGAGGTCACGCGCGCACCGGGCTATTTCAGGCCGGACGATTTTCTCGCCATGTTCCGCTACGTGCGTGAAAAGGCCTATGAGAGCAAGAGTTTCCGCGATTTCCTCAAATCGCCGGCGGGGTGAAACTATAATTCCGCGGATGGGACGATCCCGGATTATATTCTTTATTGTGAATATGAATTGAACCGGCCGCGGCCGGCGGCTATGGTCGCAAACGGACGGGGCTGCGCAAAGCCTCGAGACGGTCATCAGGGAGGATTTCATGCGACAACTATCCCGTCGCGCGGCGCTGGCCTTCGGAGCCGGCGGCGCGGCGCTCACGGTTCTGGGCTGGAATGAGGGCGCGTTTGCCGCCGCCAAGGAGGCGGCCGAGGCAATCGCCAAATTCACCGGCGGCAAGACCGCCGCCCAAGCCAAGGTCTCGATCGAACTGCCGGAGATCGCGGAAAACGGCAACACCGTGCCGCTGGCGGTTTCCATCGACGCGCCGATGACGGCCGACAACTATGTCAGCGAGGTCCTGGTCGTGGCCGAAGGCAATCCGAACCCGGGCGTCGCCACGTTCCACTTCACGCCGATGTCGGGCAAGGCCGCGGCCTCGACCCGCATCCGTCTCGCCACCACGCAGAACATCCTCGTGGTCGCCAAGACCAGCAAGGGCGAATTCTTCGCCGGCCAGAAGCTGGTCAAGGTCACCATCGGCGGCTGCGGCGGCTGATCCAGCAACAATCAACAATCATCAAGCAACAAGCAACAAGCAAGGATTTGGGAGAATACCAATGGCGGAAAAACCGCGACTCAAGCTGCCCAAGGAAGCCAAGAAGGGCGAGGTGATCGAGATCAAGACGCTGATGCCGCACATCATGGAGTCGGGTCAGCGCAAGGACAAGGACGGCAAGACCATCCCGCGCAAGATCA
>JACRAS010000134.1 GCA_016234705.1 Betaproteobacteria bacterium
GGCGCCGGTGAGGGGGCGCAGCATGATTGCCATCGACTTTGCGGCTTTCGTCGACGAGCTTGCCTCGGTCTCGGGCGAGACCATCCTGCCGTTTTTCCGCACCGCGCTGGCGGTCGAGAACAAGCAGGCGCGCGGTTTCGATCCGGTCACCGCCGCCGACCGCGCGGCCGAAGACGCCATGCGCGCGCTCATCCGCCGCAATTTCCCCGCCCACGGCATCCTGGGCGAGGAATACGGCGCCGAGCGCACCGACGCCGAATACGTCTGGGTGCTCGATCCGATCGACGGCACCAAGTCGTTCATCGCCGGCATGGTGGCGTGGGGCACGCTGATCGGGCTAATGCGGTTCGGCGAGCCGGTGTTCGGCATGATGCATCAGCCGTTCACGCGCGAGCGCTTCTCCGGCGACAGCGAGGCGGCACGTTACCGCGGCCCCGGCGGACCGCGCGACCTGCGCGTGCGCGCCTGCGCGGCCTTAAGCGACTCGGTGCTGTTCACCACCAGCCCGCTGCTGATGAATGCGGCCGACCGCGCCGCGTTCGCGCGCGTGGAAAACGCCGTCAAGCTCTCGCGCTACGGCGGCGACTGCTACGCCTACTGCATGCTGGCGGCAGGCCACATCGATCTCATCATCGAGACCGAGATCAAGCCGCACGACATCGTGCCGCTGATTCCAATCATCGCCGGCGCCGGTGGCATCGTCACCACCTGGGAGAACGGTCCACCACAGGACGGCGGCCGCATCGTGGTCGCCGGCGACAAGCGCGTGCACGAGGCGGCGCTCGAAATGCTCAAGGGCGAAGGCGTGCCTTGATCGCGGCCGGCCTTGATGTGCATCAACACATTGAAGCGCGTGAGGGCGTGGACTGAGCGTGGGCAAATTGTCGAGGTGACATCACATGCCGCAAATTCTCAACCAGCACGATCTCATCACCGAGTTGCAGAAGCAGACCGCCGCCCTTGGTCTTGCCGTGCAAGGCGACGCGCAGCAGGGATTGACCGGCGAAGCCGAGAAAATTCGTGCGAAGTGGTGGTTTGGCGGCCGCAAGGTCGCCTACCGCATGTCATGCCGACCGACGGAAGCCGATCACACGGTTCATTTCCGTGAATCCGTCGTCGAACGCAGTTGGGGTATTCCGCCACCGACACTGACCGTCGAGACGACGTCGGTGAGCGGCTGGAAGCGGTCCGGCACGCGCGACGATATTTCAGTCGGCGGTGGCGGCTCGCTCGACTACGCGAAAGTACGCGACGTCGTTGAAAAAACGATCGCTGCCGCCGGCTGGAAATTCCACCTCGAAGGCGGCCGCATGCCCTGACAACAGATCGGTTTGCCCGCTCTTGGCGCGCCGGGAACCACTGGCTTCCTTGCCAACACTCTCGCGGGGTCGTGGGCTACGGACATTTGCACTCGTTGCACGATCCATCTCTCGGACCCGTGCAACGACACGTTCCGCAATCGGAATTCTTTGTGCATTGGCCGCAGAACGCGACTTGCGGCTGGTTCTTGCGCAGCATCTTCAGCGTGGTACCGATGGGAGCTTTATAGTCGTTGAGAGCGAGTTGGACCGGCGTGGAATTTTCAGACTTGATGGGTGTGATGGCCATCACAGATGCCACACAGATCACCAATACGAGTAGTCGTCGCATGACGTTCTCCATGGGCTAGGTCGCACGCGTCGAATCGCCATCTGGGATTGTCGCGTGAGACATCCTCTACGCGTCACTGATTTCGAGCGCTCCTCAATTCTATTTTGAACAGCACCTCGCGCACGTACCTTTGGAAAAATCTTCATGTTTGCAGCACCATTGGTTGGAGCCGCAAGTTACCGCCGCCATGAACGTGTTGTTGGTGATGTAGCCGCTGGACCGGCATGCCAATGGTGATGAGCCGGTCGATCCCTTCACGCCGCCCTGTTCACAGGCTTTGCCCGATGTTGACAGCGCGGCAAGCATCGGCCCTTGAGTAGCGTTGCGGTCTTGAGCCAGCGACCAACTGTTCATGAGCGGGATTGCCGACAAAGCGATCGCCAAGGTCAGTGCGATGAGAAATAGTTTTTTCATATTGCCGCCCCCTGATCTTTTGCGAAGGATCGTCGCCGATCACAGCTGCAGAGTTCCGTCTCCGAAATCTTGTCGCATTGTAATTTCGGTCGCAAGGGCAATATTACCGAAAGGTCGGCTTCACCAACCCTTTTGCATAAGGCCTGCTACGTCAGGTTGAAGAACCGATCGCATAGGGTAAATCTGCGCCGGCGGCCCCGAGCCCCACCACCGGCCCCGCGGCTAGGCCGATGTCCGCTGTTTGAGCACCTCACAAAGCGCTCCGGCGGCGATGCAAGCGATGCCGGTGGCGCAGGCCAGAGTGAGCCAATTCCAAAAGACCGCAGTTTGCAGCCAATGTACCAAGAGCCAGTAGATCGTGCTCAAGACCGGAACGAAGAACGTCAGCATTATCCAAAGCAGGGCGCGACTCACCTTCCAAGCATAGACGTATTGGTATGCGAGAATCGTCGTATAAACGTGCGCGGCCGCAAGGACAGCAAACCCGAGCCAGTAAAATGCCAGCGCTGAAAAGCCGAATAGGGCAGAAAAGAACCGCTTCATTCGACAAGACTTCGATGATGCCCGGGACCGCGAGAACGATAGCAAGCGGCGGCCTGTCCGGTAAGCTGCGGTTTCAAGAAATCGGTACGGACAGCGGATCCTGCCGACACCTGCGCCTTGCATTGCCAACGCGTTGATGGCGATCCACTGAATGATTAGACTGCCGCGTCGAATTCAGCGTACTGGACCACAAAGGACAACGACCGCGCCAAGGGTAAGGCGTCCACAGCTCGGCAAACAGGGGAGACAACGATGCTCAAACGAATCGTCACGCTGCTGATCGCTTTCCATGTTCTAGTTTTCGTTGCGCCGTCGTTTTCGAGCGCCGAACAAGGGCAGGCGACGTCGCTGCCCGCTGGACAAATGATCTTTGCGCAAGCGAGCAAGGATCAATGCAGGGCCGCCTGCACCAACCAGATGATGAGGTGCCGCGCGAATTGTGCGCAAGGCGCCAACTACGAAACCTGCAGGTCGAGGTGCTCGTCCGGCGGCCAAGCCTGTCAAAATCGCTGCTAGGAATCGGTCAGGCACCCCGGTCGGGTGCCGGCCTGTCTTAATTCCTCGTGGCCGGTTCTAATTCTTGCAGCGGCCAGTTTTGGAATTGAATACCTGTGCAAAAATCAGACGTCCAGTTGCGACGCTCCGTCATCGACCAGCAACGCCAATAGCAGCGCGACCGCTGCCCGAATGAAGTCGTGTGAGGTCGCTCCCAGCAAGTCTGAAGCAAAGCGCGGCACCCACTTCGACAGATGACCGCGCACGAAGTCGGCGCGTCGTCCGCGCGCCGTCTGAACCGTGGCGTCGTCGCCGATCGCTTGCGCCAAAGCGACCTCCCGCTCGAGGAAATACAGAAAGTCGAGCTCGATGCCGAGATGATCGTCCGGAATCCGGACATCGCCTCGACGTGCAACCCCGGCGTCGACATACCGGCGGCGAACAGCGAGCGTCTCTTCGGTCATGACGAGACGACTCGGCGACAGGTAAAACGACGCGTACGGTACCGCAGGCGTCTGCGCGGGTCCCACGATGAGCCGGGTAAATTCGGCCGCCAGCTCGTTCATCCAACGCTCGCCGCTATCGATCCCAGCCTCGGTTGCGATCCCCAGTGCATCGACCGCGTTCGCGAGCGCGGGAGATCCGCCGACCGCCTCTGCCGCGGTCAGCGCTAATCCGAGCACCTGGTCGCTGGGACCGAAAAGAAACAGACGCCGCAACAGATCGATGGCGAGAAGCGGCTGCGACGGGACTACCCGATCGTTCGCAGCCGCTGGCGACCATCCTTCCGTCGCACCGTCCTGCACTGCCAGCCTCATGCTTTCCTCACCGCCACGATCATGTCGGCGTACGCAGGGAAACCCATGATCGGGCTGAGGGCCGTCGGATCGACCATTTCGTTGTGCAGCGGCGTGTAGCTGCGGCTCTGATACGCCGGTCCCAATCCGGGGCTGAAGCGACCACCGGCACCGAAGCCCATCTTGATGACACCGGGCCGCATGCCACCCGAGGCGAACACCTTGCCACGGGTAGACCGGTTCAACGGATTCGAGACGACCACCAGGTCACCCGTTTTCAAGCTGAGCCTCTTGGCGTCGTCCGTGTTCATCCAGACCGTGCCGACCGAATAGCTATTCGCCTTGAATTTCTTCTTGACGACCTTGACCGGCTCGCGGCCAACGGGTTGCGCGTCGGGTACTTCGGCTTCGAAGGGGTTGTTGAGCGGCTGCCAGGTGCCCTCGGTCTTGATCTCACCGAGCCAGGCGACCATTTGCGTTCCGCTCATCGAATGGTGCACCTTGCCGCAGATCAACTGGAAGGGATAGTCCTTGCCGTACTTGACGTATTCGGGATTGGTGTGCGGATTCCAGACGGTCTCGAACCAGAAGAAGGTCGATGGATAGTTCTTGAAACCGACCCGCTTCAGGCCTTCCGGCGCCTCGCCATTGGCCTTCTCGATCTTCGCGTTGTACGACCGATAGCCACCGAAGCGCTTGTCGCCTTCCTTCCAGTCGAACTTGAACTCGATGCGTCGCGTCGATGTCGGCGGGAACACGCCATTCGGTTCGTCCGCATTTACCTTCTTGTAGCGATACCAACTCATCGGCCACACCGCCACGCCCTTGTTCGCGCGCAGCCATTCGACGGTCACTGGTTTGCCGACGATCCGCTTCTTTGCATCGTCGATGGTCACGTCGCCCTTTTCCAGCGATTCCGGGTTGCCGATGATCGTGTAGCCCTCGGGGTATTTGGGGTACGGCAGCGGTGTGCCGATGTTGGCTTTGCCCGGTGCGGGCGCCAGCATCTCGTTGACGAAATCCTCTTCGGTCCGGTACTTCTGCCAGAAGTCCGCACCCTTGAGATCGGTATCGCCGAGATCGGCCAGCCGCTTGGCGAGCAGATTCATGATCTCGGTCGGTTTTTTCGATTCGTACAACGGTTCGATCACGGCGTCGCGGTTGTAGATCAACGGGTGCGACGGGTAGATGTCGGAAACGCTTTGCCGCTCGGCATAGCTCGCCTCCGGCAGGATCACGTCCGCATACAGCGCGCTCTCGAGGTAGAGCGTGTCGATGATGACATTGAGCTCGAGCTTGTAGTTGCCCGCGGCGTCCTTGGCGGTGAGTGCCTTCTGCCAGGCGTACGGCGCCGATCCGGTGTAGACCGAATTGCCGGTGCGCAGGACGTAGCCCTTCATCGGATAGCGATGACCGCGGAGGGGTCCATACCGAATCTCGACCCCTTTCTCCATTACGTCGGGATAGTCGGCCACCACGTCGTCCCAGGCCGCCGGAAACTTGCTCCCGAAAGCGTCCATGTGCAGGTGCTCAACCTCACCCTCGACCTGCTTGCCGGCGATCGTGCGGTGGATCTTGCGCTTCAGGAACTGCTTGCCGGTGGCGCTACCGCCCTTGCTCGACTTCACGAGTTCGGTGTCGATGACTCCACCGGGCGCGTCGAAATTGCCCGTGATGACATTGAGCGCGACACCGATGATGGACGCGCAATAGCCGTTGAAGTGGTGCCCAGGGGACTGCATGCCCCAGACCAGCGCAGCCGGCTTGGTGATGCCAAAGAGATGCGCAACGTCTTGAATCTGAGCCTTGGCAAGGCCCGTCCGCCCCGCCGCCCAATCGAGACTGAAGTACGGCAGACCGTTGATCGGATCGTTCTTCGTCCACCATGATTTGAAGGCGGCTTCGAATTCGTCCCAGCCGACCGAGTATTTCTTGAAACTCAAGTCGATGTATTTGCGCGCCGGGTCGTTCTGGTTGTCGTTCTCCAGGATGTAGCGCAGCATCGCGCCGAAGAGATCGCCATCGGTGCCGGCGCGCGGCGCGAGCCACATGTCGGCCTTGGCGGCGGTGTTGCTGAACGACGGATCGACCACGACGACTTTGCAGCCGGATTCCTGCTGTGCTGCCACCGTGCCGCGACTCTCATACGCGATCCGCGTAGCCACGAACGGGTTCCAGCCGTTGTAGACGATCAGCTTGGTGCGATAGGTCGAATCCAGTTTCAGGCTGCCGTCCGGCTGCCGGACGAGCTGCGGCCGCATGACGTCCGGCTCCCAGCGCTTGCCGTTGACCATGAGCTTGGGGCCGTGGCGGCGCGGCGTATCACAGATGGCGCCGTGCTCGACGCAGTTCGGCGTGCCGTAAGCGAAGAACAGCCGGTGGTAGTGGTCCCGATCCGTCACGTCGCCGGCGTCCATCACGACAGACTCGGCGCCGTACTTCTTCTTGATGTCGGTGAGCTTGCGGGCGATGAGGTCGAGCGCCTCGTCCCAACTCGCCTGGCGGAACTTGCCTTGGCCGCGCTCGCCGACGCGGATGAGCGGATGCTTCAACCGATAGGGTGAATAGATCAACTGTTGACCCGATGCGCCCTTGGCGCAGCAGGCGCCGTCGTTCATCGCCACCGCCTTGTTGCCGTAAATCTTGGCGACGCGGCCGTTCTGTACCCACATTTCCATCCCGCACTCCGCCGGACACATCACATCCGCGGTGTAGCGCACCTGGTAGCTCCCCATGCCGATTTGCATGGCCTTCGCTTCCGATGCGGTCAACGTGCTGAGTGCGAGCAGACCACTGCCCTTGAGCGCCGCAGCGCTCGCGGCGAAACCCGCCGAATTCAGGAAATCTCTGCGCGAAACCTTCATGTCCATGATCAAACCTCCGAACGGTCTATCTCGATGACGAACGCGTCAGATTCCAAGATCCCAAATGACCGGCTCAACTCACGTTCAGTGGCCCGTTGGTAACCGCAAATACTTTCTTGTCGGGCGCGATGTAGTACACCCTCGGCTTGGTGCCATACTCGGGATGCAGGACATCCGGTTTTTCCGACGCGACCAGTTTCGAGATGCGGCTGTTCGGGTCGGCCAGATCGCCGAAGACGATTGCCTTGCCGAAACAGTTGCGGGAACAGGCTGTTTCTTCCTGTCCGGCGTCTAGCCGCGAACTACAGAAATCGCATTTGTCGGCGACCCGAAGATCCTTCAATGGCGCCTTTGCGAGTGCCGGCACATCCTTGTAGTAGGGCTTCGGATCGTTCTTGACCGGAAGGTACTCTTGCAGATAGCGGCCGCCATAAGGGCATCCCGACACACACTTGCCACAGCCGATGCAGAGGTCGCGGTTCACCGCGACGATGCCGTCCGCGCGCTTGTAAGTCGCGCCCTTCACGGGGCACACCTTGATGCACGGCGCGTCGTCGCATTGATTGCAGAACTTCGACAAGAAATAGCGTTTGGCCGCGGGGTACTCGCCTTCGTCCTGAATCTCCACGCGCGAACGGAAGCCGCCTACCGGCACGCTATTTTCCATCTTGCAGCTGACCTGGCAGGACGTGCAGCCGATGCATCGGCGCAGGTCGATCAGCAATCCATATTGCTTGGCCATAACCCCTCCCGCAATGTATCGATCTGATGAATGACAAAGAGCACAATCGGCAGCGTCGTCACTGATCCGCGTCAAGTTTCGGATATTTTTTTTGTACGAATCAAACGATGTTACCGGTGCGCCCCCGAATAGGCTTGTCCAAACGATGTACGGCAGTACCGATGCAAATATGGCACCTCAGCGTTGCTATTGTCGTATGCGCGGCAAGAGAATGGAGCAAAGCCAGTAACAGAGTGATGAGACCAATACGCGCATACCGATATCATTCCAGCGATCGGATCGGCGCAGCGACGCAAGACCGCTGCTAAAGGGAGACAGCATTCAATATAAGAATACCGACAAACACGACCGTCAGGGTCAACCGAATATCGGTGTCGCACACGCGTGCGCCGCTCGCTGCATCTGCTACCAGATTCGCAAGATCATTTTCTAATAGACATTTTTTTTGAGATGCGCATTGACGCGCGGCAACGCTCGCATTGCTCACAAGACTTGATTGATAGCGACGCGCGCTAAAACAGCGGCGTGCCGGGCACGAAGGCGTCGAACGCCGCCCAGAACTGGCTGCGATAATGATCCTGCTCCTGCAGGATCTCGTGCTTGCTGCCGGCGAGAATGAGATGGCGGCCGGCGAGCAGGTTCATCCCGAAAGTTTCGATCGCCGGCGTCGACACGACCTCGTCGCGGCCGGCCGCCACCATCAGGATCGACTGGCGGATGCCGCCGGCGTAGCTGGGCAGCGCGAACTGATTCATCTGGCGCATCGCCGCATCGGCCCAGGCGATGGTCGGTGCGCCAAGGCCGAGCTCGGGCGCTTCCTCCAGCACGGCGGCGTTGCGCGCAAAGCGCACCGGATCGGAGGTGAGCACGTTGCCGATGAAATCCTCCGAGCCGGACGCCCCGGCGTCCCCGGTCGGCACATAGCCCGAGCCGCGCCCGATCAGCCGCATGAAGCGGGCCAGCGGACCGGCGACGCGCGTGAGCGGGCCCGGCGGCAATGCGATCATCGGCGCCGACAGCACCACACGTTCGAACCAGCGGCTGCCGTCATGGCAGGCGCGGATGGCGATGGCGCCGCCCATGGAAGGGCCGAGCGCGAAGATCGGCGGCGGGCAATCGGGCAGCACCACCTGCTCCATGACGGCATCGAGGTCGGTGGCATATTCGGAAAAATTCCGCACATAGCCTTTGTGACGGTCGGCGAGCGCACGATCCGACAGCCCCTGGCCGCGCCAATCGAACGTTGCCACTGCGAAACCTCGGGCGCGCAAATCGCGCACGGTTTCGTAATATTTCTCGATGAATTCGGCGCGGCCCTGCAGCACCACGACTGTGCCCCTGCGGCCGGGCGGCGGGTCCCAGCGCGCAAACCGCAAATTGACCCCGTCCGGGGTCTTGATGCCGCCGGTCACTACGTGATCGGGCACCGGGTTGGCGGGAATGGAGATGAGTTTCATGGATGCCGGACTGGGAAGGTCGTGCGATGGCTTGGCGGCCTTATAGCGCATGATCCCGGGAAAGCATGCCCCCGGACTTGATCCGGGGGTGGGCACCGGTTTCCCGCTGGAGCCTGTGCTCGGGCCGGCCAAAGGCCGGACCCGAGTGCAAAGCCCGCTGCCCACTCCGCCAAAGCAGCCGCTTCGGCTGTGAAGGCTGGATCGGCGGGCGAAGCAAGGTCGAATAAGATCATGCGCCATCGACCGGCTGAAGGGTGCGCTCAATCGCACCCCGCCATTTGATTAATATATGATATATTTCAATGACTTAGCTATTAGCCGCCGACCCTTGCGAGCCCAGCGGGCCGCTCCCATATCTGCCTTGCGCAGGCCATTCCGGCTGCGCACGGGCTTCGGTCAGGCCAATGGGCGGACCGCCCGCATGTCGCTCAACTTCAGGAGGATATGCTTATGCGAACATTTGATCTTGCTCCCCTCTATCGTTCCACCGTCGGCTTCGACCGGCTGTTCTCGATGCTGGACGGTTTCGAGAGCGCCCCGGGCTACCCGCCCTACAACATCGAGCGCACCGGTGAGAACGAATACCGCATCAGCGTCGCGGTCGCCGGCTTCGGCGAGAACGAGCTTTCGATCGAGGCGAAAGAGAACACGCTGACGATCAAGGGCGCCAAGCAGGTGAAGGACGAACAGAACGGCGCGGTGCTCTATCAGGGCATCGCCGCGCGCGCCTTCGAGCGCGTGTTCCAGCTTGCCGACTACGTCGTCGTGAAGAACGCCGCGCTCGAGAACGGCTTGCTGCACGTCGATCTGGTGCGCGAAATCCCCGAGGCCAAGAAGCCGCGCCAGATCCCGATCGGCAACGGCAATGCCAAGCCGCAGGTGGTCGAGGCCAAAGTCGCGGCCTAACTCCGCGGCGTCAAACTCCAA
>JACRAS010000126.1 GCA_016234705.1 Betaproteobacteria bacterium
GCATGCACATAGGTGATTTCCAGCCGGTCGGCCAGCGGCCATGGCGCTCCGGCAACGGTCATACCGGCGCGCGATTCGCGTTCCCCTGCAACGTGACGATCCGGAATTCGGCGCTCCCGCTGCGCAGTTTGCCAAAAAGGCGGCGCCCTGCGCCAACTGCGAACGTGGCGAAAGCGACGGACACGAACAGCAACGTCATATTCCAGTACAGGCCTGAAACCGGGATATGAAGATACTTTGCAAAATTCTCAAGCGCGTCGTACAGGGCCGTCCAAATCCAACAAAACAGGTTCCACGCACCCGAGACCCCGTAACTGAATACATTGCCAATCCATTTGAACGCCGCAATCACAGACCCCGCCAATTGCGAGGATTCCGAAATCCGCTGCGATGTCTCACTGATATATCCGTTCAGATCGACGATGAGTTTCGACACGTCTTTATAGGCTTCCGATTCAGCAACAAGACCATTCAAAAATGCGATGAACGTACGGGCATGCTTGATTGCTTCGGACAATATGAGCGCGCCAAGCAAGGTGAGGATAAAATAACCAACAATGCCTGCTGCCCTGGCTACCATGCGTCGCAGACCGACGTGGAAGGAGCCGGGCCTTAACCAGAGCCGGCGCGAAGGGTTATCGGGAGGAGAAAACTTGGCGTCGTTGAGGACCCATTCGATCACGCGATCCGAGAGGTGGTCGTTTCTTTTTTTGTTGCCGCGTAGATAACAAAGATGGCTGTAAAGCGGCCACCACGATGCCGCGTAGCCCATGTTTTTCGGCGTGAGCTCGGCGCGTTTATCGGAATAGGCGTCTAAATGGGCGGACACCGGATCGGTTGGATCGTACACGTTGATCCATTCGGTGTCCGGACCAAACGCCTTTTCGCGGACATTGATAGGGACGCGCTGCGGCCAGATCGCCGCAAATTTGTCAAGCGGCGAACCATAAGTGAGAAGGCCGCGAAATTTTTTAAAAAGCTTATGCCTATGAACGATGCCATTCCACGGAAGCCACAAGGGCCGAGCCGGAACCATGATGCCCTTGCGCACGGCGAACTCCCCGTGGCTGCGTCGGCCCGTTCCCGCAAGACCGGCATCGACCATACTGTGCCAGCGCTTTTCATCGAGATAATTGGCCAGCGCTTGCGAGTTCTCCATAAGCCCATTTTGCGCAACGACCGAACCCAGACTGTGCGCCAAAATGTACCAGCGGTCATAGTTCGCCAGCGCCACATCGGCGAGCGTGCGGATCATGCGTCTGCGCACGGACACGCGTGGCGGCTCCTGGTAAGCATCGAGAAAGCCGCCGTCGATCCGCTGATGCTGCACGTAGAGCTTCACCGCGCTGAGATAACTGACGAAGATGCGCACCGGTCTGAATGCGCCGAGATTGAACAGCCGGCGAGCAATGAACGTCCAAACTCCGAGCGTGAAGGCCCCCATGAGAAACCCGTCGCACACGACGAACAGTCGCCAGCGCGCTTTATAGTTTTCGATTTTGTCGAGAAACTCCTGCCGCAGATATTTTTTTAAATACGGCACATCCGGCTTTGGAAATTGCGGATCCGCCATAACCTCCGTTCCGCTCAACGGGTTCGCTTCCTGCGGGAAGCTCCACATGGAAAGGCCCCACAGCCAAAAATTCAATTCCTTTTTCAACGAATAAGGTTCATTGACGTCCGCCCACCAGACTTCATGAAAGCCAATTTCGGCCACGCGGCCGTTCTCGCGGACAAGCGCTCGGACCGGTTGCCTCGTCCAGGTGTCCTGGTCGGCGTGCAATGTGGAAGCCTCGCCTGCGAGAATTTCGACTGTAAGGTGTTCAACCGATGGACGCCGCTTCAGCGCATCGAGCAACGGCCGAATTTCGGAATCCAAATGCTCGAATCGACGCTGCTCGCCGATCCCATGCACGAAAATAATGCCGATACGCTTGGTTTTGCGCGCCACGGCCGTCCCCCCAACCCAACGCGCAATTGAACCGCAGCCGGAGGTTGTAAGTCAACCGAGCCGAGCAATAATTGTTGCTTCAACGCTGGCGTTCGTAACTTGCCACCGCGAAACTGGCATCGTCCTGCGGTCCGGCGTCATGCTCGGTGCGGCTAACCTCATGCCAGCGCTGGGGATCGATCGGCGGGAACTTTACGTCACCCTCCGGGCTGGCATGCACATAGGTGATTTCCAGCCGGTCGGCCAGCGGCAGGGCGGCGGCAAAGACGTCGCGGCCGCCGATGATCATGATCTCGTCGACGCCGCGCGCCGCAGCATCCTTGCGGGCGAGGTCGAGCGCGGCTTTAAAGCTCGGCGCCGTCACCACGCCAGGCGCGCAAAACGCGGCGTCGCGGCTGATCACGATATTGGTGCGGCGGTCGAGTACCTTGCCGATCGACTGGAAGGTCTTGCGCCCCATCACCACCGGCTTGTCGATGGTCAGCTTGCGGAAATGCGCGAGGTCGGATTTCAACCGCCACGGCAGCCCGCCATCGCGGCCGATAACGCCATTTTCGCCGATGGCGACGACCAGCACGATCTTCATGATGCCGTCCCCGCAAAATCCTGCAGCGCCTTGCCGGTGAGCCGGCAGATTCGCCACTCGTCCATCACCTGGGCGCCGATCGATTTGTAGAAGGCGATCGACGGCGCATTCCAGTCGAGCACCGCCCATTCGAAGCGCGCGAAGCCTTGCTCGATACAGTGGCGGGCGAGCCGCGCCATCAGCGCCTTGCCGATACCGTGGCCGCGCAAAGCCGGCCGCACGAACAGATCCTCGACATAGAGCCCGTGCCGCCCGCGAAAGGTCGAAAAATTCAAAAACCAGACCGCAAAGCCCGCCGGCTCGCCGTTCCATTCGGCGATGTCGCAGGACAACCGCGGCTCGCGCGCAAACAGCGCGCCGGCGATCGCTTCCGGCGTCGCCGCCACGTCGCCTTGCAGGTTCTCGTAGTCGGCCAGCTCGCACACCAGCGCAAAGATCAGCGCGGCATCCGCTGGCTGTGCCGCGCGGATGACGAGGCTCACACCGCCACCGCTGCTTTGATGTGCGGATGCGGCTCGTAGCCTTCGACGGTGAAGTCCTCGTAGCGGAAGCCGAAAATATCCTTCACCGCCGGGTTGATCCGCATCGCCGGCAAGCGTTTTGGCGCGCGCGCGAGCTGCAGTTTCGCCTGCTCCAGGTGATTCAAATAAAGATGGGCGTCGCCGAAGGTGTGGATGAACTCGCCGGCTTTAAAGCCGGTCACCTGCGCCACCATCAGCGTGAGCAGCGCATAGGAGCCGATGTTGAACGGCACGCCGAGGAACACGTCGGCCGAGCGCTGATAGAGCTGGCAGGACAGCTTGCCGTTGGCGACGTAGAACTGGAACAGGCAGTGGCACGGCGGCAGCGCCATCTTATCGACATCGGCCGGGTTCCAGGCGGTGACGATCAGCCGGCGCGAATCCGGATTGCGCTTGATCATCTCGATGACATGGCTGATCTGGTCGATCGTTTTGCCGTCCTTGGCCGGCCACGAGCGCCATTGCTGGCCATAGACCGGGCCGAGATCGCCGCGCTCGTCTGCCCATTCGTCCCAGATGCGCACGCCGTGCTCGTTGAGATATTTAATGTTGGTGTCGCCGGCCAGGAACCAGAGCAGCTCGTGCACGATCGATTTGACGTGCAGCTTCTTGGTGGTGAGCAGCGGGAACCCGTCGTCGAGCGCAAAGCGCATCTGGTGGCCGAACACCGAGCGCGTGCCGGTGCCGGTGCGGTCGCGCTTTTCCACGCCGTCGTTGAGGACATGGCCCATCAGATCGAGGTATTGGCGCATCGAGGCTTCCGCATGGACCGACTCGGGGAAGATGGGGAAGTTTAGCCCGCCCGGCAACCGCGCGGCAGGCGATTATCAACGGCCTTTCTCGCGCGCGCCGGCTCTTTCCGACTTGCAACTTCAAGCATCATTCCGCCACGCTCGAATGCATAGAGACATCAACCTCTTGCATGAGTGCTGCAAGCCGGTTCAAATGTGCTACCACGGCTGTCCGCGCGGTATTCATCTCCTGAATATCGGCCCGCCCCTATTTCGACGAAGGCGTTATGACCACGGCCGCTCAAAGCAATCCATTCGCAATCCCTGCAACCATGCGAGCCTGGATTCTCGACGATCCGGAACAGCTCAGGCTGACGGAAAAGCCCGTTCCGCAACCGGGGCCGGCCGAGGTGCTGGTGCGCATCGATGCCATCGCCTTCTGCGACGGCGACATACGGATCATCACGCGCGGTCCGCCGGCATTGATCGAGGGCGGATTGCCGTTCAACAAGAACTTCACGCCGGGCCACGAATACATGGGTACCGTCGTCAGGCTCGGGCTTGGGGTGGACGAGTACGCGATCGGCGATCGGGTCGCGGTGGAAGTGCATTTCGGCTGCGGACGTTGCGAGCGATGCCGCGCTGGCATGTACACGTCCTGTCTGAACTACGGGATGAACTACGGCACGCACAACAAGGGCCACCGGGCAAACGGTTTCACCACGGACGGCGGTTTTGCCGAATACGCCGTGAACAACGTCAATACCTTGGTGCATGTGCCCGATGGCATCGGCGACGAGGAAGCGACGCTCATCGTGACCGCCGGCACGGCCATGTACGCCATCGACACGCTTGGCGGTCTGATTGCCGGGCAAAGTCTGGTTGTCACCGGACCGGGAGCGATCGGGCTGTTGAGCGTGGCGGTCGGCAAGGCGCTGGGCGCGAGGCCGGTGATTCTCACGGGAACGCGCGACTCGCGATTGGAACTGGGCAAGAAGCTCGGGGCCGATCATCTCGTCAATATCAAAACGGAAAATCCGGTCGAAGCCGTGAAACGCATTACCCGCGACAAAGGCGTTCATTATGTCATCGAATGCTCCGGAAACCCCAACGGGCTGAGCGACGGCATGGACATGGTGATGCGAGGCGGACGGATTTGCCTGGTCGGCTTCGCCAACGAGCCCGTGTCGGTCGATGTCGCCAAGCTGGTGCGCAATCACATTTCGGTTTTCGGCATTCGCGGCGAAGGCCGCAGCGCCACCCATCGTGCGGCGGCCCTGGTCGCGCAGCGGCGGTTTGACGCCAAACTCATCCATACGCACACATTCAAGATGGAGGATGTGCCGATGGCGTTCAAATACAGCCGTGAGCGCATCGACGGCGCCATCAAGGTTGTCGTCAAGATTCGCGAGACCTAGC
>JACRAS010000130.1 GCA_016234705.1 Betaproteobacteria bacterium
CGAGCAGCTGTTCTATCCGAACGCCAGTGATGCGGGGGCCTAGGGCGTGGACCCGTAAACAGGGCCATGCCAGCGTGAATGCGCCAGATGTGACCCGGACATGCCGCCACGTCCGCCTTTAACCCTTAGCGTTCACTTACGAGAACGAGGTTGAAAATAAAGACAAGCTAGGCGATCATCTGAACCATATCGGCTGAAATCGCTTACTTAAATCGAAGCTTGAAAACTGATCGAGCGGTGTCACGGCGGTCGCCAAAAAATAAACGATGGGGAGGAAAGTTCCATGAAGCAGCTTCGAAAATGCTGGCTCGCACTGGTGGCCGTCGCGTTAGCCGGCTCCGGTGTGCTTTTGCAGACGGCCGAGGTCGCGGCGCAAGCCTATCCAAACAAGACAGTGACCATTGTCGTCCCGTTCGGCGCCGGCAGCATCACCGACGGCCTGGCTCGCGTGCTCGCCGACAAACTGGGCACCATGTGGAAGCAATCGGTTGTCGTGGAAAACCGCCCCGGTCTTCCAGGAACGACGGCCGTGGCGAAAAGCGCGCCCGACGGCTACACCTTGATATTGACATCCAACGGTCACACGATCGCGGGCGTCATCAACAAGAACCTCCAGTTCGATCCGGTGAAAGATTTCGCCGGGGTGACCGTCATCGCTTCGGTGCCGCTGGTCGCGATCGTACCCGCTAATTTCCCGGCCAAAACCCTCAAGGAGTTTATCGCGCAGGCGAACGCCTCGCCGGGCAAGCTCAATTTCTCGTCGGCCGGTGTCGCGAGCACCTCGTTTCTATCTGCCGAAGTTTTGAGGCAGGGCGCCAAGATCAATATTGTCCATGTTCCCTACAAGGGCGTGCCGGACGCGACCACCGCGGTGATCCGCGGCGACGTCCAAATGTATTTCGCTCCCATTCCCAACGCCAAGGAACTGAGCACCGCCGGCAAAGTTCGCGCCATCGCCATCAATTCCGACAAACGCGCGCCCCAGCTCCCGGATGTTCCGACCATCGCGGAAGCCGCGCTGCCGGGTTACAAATATGAGTCGTGGTTTGGCATGTTGGCGCCCGCTGGAACGCCGCCCGCCGTCCTGACCAAGGTCAGCCAAGATATCGCCCAAGTGTTGAAAATGCCGGATGTGATTGACAAGCTGACCACTTACGGCTCGATCCCCGCCCCTAATTCGCCAGCGCAATTCGACGCGATCATCAAGAGCGACACGGAACGCTACGGCAAGCTCCTTAAGGACGCGGGCGTCGCCGCGAAGTAGCGGATTCGCGGGTAATGGCCGCTTTTGGGCGCTTAGCGGCCATGGCGATCGCCTTGGCGTAAAGAAGGAGCTCGGCCAGCAGTTCATCGACTGGCTGGTGTCGCCGGACGGGCAGAAGGCGATCGCCAAACACGATCGACGGCGAGCTGCTGTTCTACTTGAACGCCAACGCCGCGGGCGCGTGAGCGAAAAATCCGCTTTTGACCGGACCCCAATGCGGTATCGTAGCGCGCGCAACTATTTGACTCGCGGGTTGGGTCGCATCTAGGGTGCAGGTGCGTCCGCTACGCGAACAAGCGTAGCATCGGGGGGACACGTCATCATGCGCATCGCTATCCGACACTTTCTCGCTGCGGCCAGCGCCATCGCCGCCGCGCTGCTTCCAGTTGAATCGTTCGCGCAGGCGGCGGACACCATCAAGATCGGCGTCATTCTGCCAATGACCGGCCCGTTTCAATCGACCGGTTGGCAGGCCAATGCCGCAATCAAACTATTCTTGCAGCAGCGCGGGACTACAGCCGGCGGCAAAAAGGTCGAAGTCATCTTGAAGGATGACGGCGGCGCCCCTGACAATGCTAAGCGTCTTGCGCAGGAACTCATCGTACGCGATCGCGCGCATGTCCTGCTTGGCTTCGGGCTTACCCCGATCGCAATGGCGGTGGCCCCGCTTGCGACGGAAGCGAAAGTTCCCATGGTCGTCACCGTGGCGTCGACCTCCGTGATCGTGGATCGCTCGCCCTACATCGTTCGCACCATTCAGACGATTCCGCAGATCGCCAATATTGTCGGCGTTTGGGCCGCCAAGAACGGAATAAAGAACGCCGTATCGATCGTTTCGGACTACGCGCCTGGCCATGATGCGGAGCAATGGTTCGCTAAGTCGTTTGAGGCGAACGGCGGAAAAATCCTCGAGCGGTTGCGCGTTCCAGTCGCAAGCCCGGACTTTGCTCCGTTCCTGCAGCGGGCACGCGACAATTCACCGCAAGCCATCTTCGCGTTCATGCCTGCCGGCGTCGGCGCCATTTTCGCCAGGCAATTTGCCGAACGTGGTCTCGACAAATCCGGGATTCGCATCGTGTCCATGAGCGACGTCATGGATGATGATATCCTGAATGGAATGGGCGACGCTGTGTTGGGCGTTATCACCGGCGGACCCTATTCGATTGCGCATCAATCTCCCGAAAATAAGGCATTCGTGGAGGCGTTCAGGAAAGCCAACAATAATCGCCGCCCCAACATTGTCTCGCTGTCGGCGTTTGATGGAATGGATTTGATCTTCCGGGCACTCCAGGCAACGAAAGGGGCGACCGACGGAGCGACGCTGGTGGAAGCCATGAAAGGAATGAAGTGGGAAAGTCCGCGTGGCCCGGTTCTGATCGACCCGAAAACGCGCGATATCGTGCAAAATATCTACATGCGGAAAGTCGAACGGCAGAGCGGTGAACTCTACAACGTCGAGTTTGAGACCTATCCAGCCGTCAAGGATCCCGCTCATTAGCCGCTGCAATGGGCGCATGCACGGCACGCAGCGGTGCGCCACAGATCCGTGGCCCACGTCACGTCAGAGTTGGTCGTTATCGCGATCGGCCCGCGTCGAACTGGTCAGAACGTGGCGGCGCTCGTCGACGCCATCCGGCGGTCGTGCGACTGGCGAAGTTTTTCCAAGGCGGTGTTGGCCTGCTGGTGCAAGTCGTCAAAATCGATCTGCGCCACCGTATCTTGTCGTTCGATCGGCATCGGCAATTCCGCCATGGCGAACGCCCAAGCGCCACCGGCAAGGAGTGCGAACGGCAGGAGATATGGTCTCATCGGTAAGCTCACTGGCTCGATTATCCAGTGCATCTTAAATCGAGACCGATTTAAGTCGTGCCAAATTCAATGCGGAACTTGCAGAGATTGAATTGAGGGCTTGTTAACCGTGGCCTAAGCGCCTTCTTCACCTCTCCCCACTTGCGGGGAGAGGTGAAGCAGGAGCGCCTTACTTCGCCCCCGGCACCAGCGAATAGCGTCCGTCGGCGGCCAGGCATTCGGCCTGCGGCAACCCCAGCTCCTTGCGCACGATGTTGGTGCCGAGCACCAGCGAAACGATCTTGTAGTAGGCGTGACGGCGGCTCATGCCCTCGCGCCCCATGCCGCAGTCGGACGAGATTACCAGCCGCTCCGCCGGGATCGACTTGAGCGCGCGGCGGATGTGCTCGGCGATCTCCTCCGGCCGCTCGACCTGCAGCGAATGGTGATCGATGACGCCGATGGCGATCTTCTTAGCCGTGATGATCTTGCCGATGGCTTCGAGATCCATGCCGCCGGCGCTGACCGACTCGAAGGTCACCACGTCGGCGTCGACCTTGTTCAGCGTCTCCAGCGCGTTCTTGTAGCTCTGCACTTCCTTGAACATGCGCTGCTGCGACGGGTTGCCCCAGCAGGTGTGGCACCAGACCTCGGTCTTGGCGCGCAGGCCCTTCACCGTGCGATTGAACACATCGAGGCTAAACGCCGGATTGATCACGTCGTCGACGATATTGCGCACCGCCAGCAGATGGATTTGCGGCTCCTCGAACTGGATGACCTGGCAGCCGGCGTCGGCGAGCTCGTGTAGTTCCTCGTTCAAGGCGTCGGTCACCGCCAGGATGCGGTCTTTGATCGACTTGTAGTGTTTATCCTGCACCGCGAAGGCGACCAGCTCCGGCCCGATAGTGCCGAACTTGACCGGCTTCTTGGTCATGCGCTGCGCCGTCTTCCACATGGCGGCATATTGCAGATCGCCGCGCGTGACCGGACCGACGATGCCGGGCATGACACGCGCCTCGAGATAGTCGTGCAGAATATGGCCGGGCGGAAACAGCAGCCCGCCTTTGCCGGCCGGCGTCGGTTGCGGATTACGGTCGAAGCCGCCCATGTGGCGCGGCGGATAATTGGTCCAGCTCTGGCCGCCGACATCCGAGTCAAAATGCGCGTCACCGTCGGTGACGATGTCGAGTCCGGCGGTTTCCTGCTCATGCAGATAGACCGAAACCGTATCGACATATTGCTCGCGGAACTGGTTGTTCACCATCGCGTCGAGGAAGCTGCGGCTCCCGAGATTTTGCGTGTACCAGCTCGGCCGCGGCAGCGAGCCGGTGATCGTGGTCGGCAGCATGATGTCTTTGGTGGCGCGAAGCATGGGTAGCGTCTCCCCCGGGGTTGTCTGTCTTGCTGCGGCGCAAGGCTGTGGCCGGCATTGTTAGACCGGTATGCGCATAAAGGGAACTCATGGCCGCCATTCCGGTTTTTCGAGTGGCGGCAGCTGCGCCGCTGCCCACTTATTGGGAGCGCAGATGTGGGCAGCAGGCGCCGCGAATTCTCTGCTATAATATCAGCATGACCAAGGATAACGATGGCTACATCATCCGGCCCAATCCGCTCGACCCGCGGCTGACCGAGCGCGTCACCGGCATCGACCAGACCGGCGGCAAGATCGAGACTTCGGTCACGGTCGAGCGCGCGCTGACGATCTTCCTCAACGGCCAGGAAATCGTCACCGCCATGACCATCGGCGATTACCCGGATTACTTGGCGATCGGCTATCTGCTCAACCAGAACATGCTGCTGGCCGACGACGAGGTCACCGGCGTCGATTACGACGAGGAACTCAGCGTCGTGGTGGTGCGCACCAAGCGCAAGACCAATTACGAGAAGAAGCTGAAGAAGAAAGTGCAGACCTCCGGCTGCGCGCAGGGCACCGTGTTCGGCGACCTGATGGAGGCCTTGGAAAATGTCGCGCTGCCGAAAGCGACCTTACGCACCTCCTGGCTCTATGCGCTCACCCACAAGATCAACACCACGCCCTCGCTCTATCTCGAAGCCGGCGCCATTCACGGCTGCGTGCTGGCGCGGCAAGACCGGCCGCTGGTATACATGGAAGACGTCGGCCGCCACAACGCGGTCGACAAGATCGCCGGCTGGATGTTCAAGGAAAAGGTGAAGGCCTCCGACAAGATCTTCTACACCACCGGCCGCCTCACCTCGGAGATGGTGATCAAGACCGTGCGCATGGGTATTCCGATTTTGATCTCGCGCTCCGGCTTCACCGCCTGGGGCGTCGAGCTGGCGCGCAAGGCGAATTTGACGCTGATCGGGCGCGCGCGCGGCCAGCGCTTTGTCGCGCTCGCCGGCGAGGACCGCATCGTGTTCGATCAAGACCTCGCATCGGTTAAGGAGGAAAGCTCTAAGCACCGGCGCAAGGCGGCGGTGGGTGATGAGTGATTTCAATCGCGCGGCCGGCTGCGCTTCACCCTCCGCTGTGGGGGGAGGGTCGGCGAGCCATAAGCGCGTTTACGCGCGTCTTCGACGCGCTATGGCGAGCCAGGGTGGGTTTAACAGCGTCGCTCAAGTTCACCCCCGCCCGCCGGGCTTCGCCCGGCGACCTCCCCCCTCCAGGGGGAGGTGAAGAATGATTCGCTCGTGACAGTTCCCGTTCCCCCCACCCTCGGCCTCGTGCTCGCCGGCGGCCTCGCACGCCGCATGGGCGGCGGCGAGAAGGCGCGCATCGAGATCGGCGGCGTCACGATCCTCGACCGCGTGCTGGCGACCCTGTCTGCGCAGTGCATCGGCCTAATCATCAACGCCAATGGCGATCCCGAACGCTTCGCCGACACCGGGCTCACCGTGGTGCCCGACAACGTGCCGGACTTCGCCGGCCCGCTCGCCGGCATTCTGGCCGGGCTCGACTGGCTGGCGGCCGCGAACAACGGCGTCGAGTGGATGGTGAGCGTGCCGGTCGACTGCCCGTTCCTGCCCGACGATCTGGTGGAGCGCCTGCATCGGGCCCGCCGCCAGATGGGCGCCGGCGTGCGGCTGGCCTGCGCGCGCTCGGGCGAATGGCGCCATCCGGTGGTCGGCTTATGGCCGCTGGCGCTGCGCGAGGATCTGCGCAAGGCGCTGGTCGAGGAGGGCCTGCGCAAGGTCGAGCTATGGACGGCGCGACATGGTATCGCCATCGCCGACTGGCCGGCCCAACCGATCGATCCGTTCTTCAACGTCAACACGCCGGAAGACGCCGCCCACGCCACGCGCATTGCATTGCAGCATACGGGTGGCTAAATTCTTGACCGGCCTCGCTCCGCCGTCATATCTGTTATAGTGAGCTATCGGTCTCGGGGAGGAACCAACACCATGAAAACGTTTCTGATCGCCTGCGTGGCGGCCATCGTGATCGCGGTCATCGGCGGCGTCGTGCTCAACGGCATCCAGCAGCCGGCCGACAAGGCCTTCACCACTGAATCGGTGCGGCTGGGGGCGTAGTCCGTCATCCGATCAGCGCGGCATACGACAAAAACCCGACGCGCTCGCCCGGCGCGATCGACGTCACGTCCTCGGGAAATTCCAGCAACCCGTCGGTTTCCGTCAGCGAGGTCAGAATACCCGCGCCATCCTGTGGGTGCTTGACCGCCTCGATCTCGCCGTCGCTGCCGCGCCGTAGCGCCACCCGCACATATTCGCGGCGGTCTTTCTTTTTCTTGTAGGCAAAGGCCGCGCGCACCGGCAGCGGCAGCAGTTTTTGCGGCAGCGCGCCGGACAGCCGCAGCAGCAGCGGCTTCACGATGCGGACGAACGTCACGAACACGGCGACCGGATTGCCCGGCAGC
>JACRAS010000132.1 GCA_016234705.1 Betaproteobacteria bacterium
ACGCTCATCCGTACGGAAAACAGGTTTATGAAATTACTCAGCAACAGTTGTCACATCCGCGCGAATGTTTTTGTTTGCGGCCAACGGCCGCGCTAAGAATTGGACTTGTGGTGAGCGCGGCGGCCTTCTGCCAGGTGGCGCAGGCGCTCGATCACCGGCGCGAGCGGCCCCTGCAAACGGGTCCAGTCGATGGCATCGAGCGCGTTCTTGACCAGCAAGCCGAGCTCGGTGTCGCCGTCGATGGTGAGGCGGCGCGAGAAAAACAGGGTGTCCGGATCCTCCTGGCGGCGCGCGAGCCGATAGTAATCCCAGGCGCAGGCGCGAATGGTGACTTCGGGCGCGCTGCGCAGCGCCGGCAGGAAGCCAATCGACGTCAGGCTGATGCGCCCATCCAGGCCGGCGTCGCTCACCTGGATGGAAACGATGCGGCCCATCAGGCGTTGCTTCGTGTCCTTGTCCAGCGTCGGCAGGAACAGCAGATTGAGTCCGGCGCAGAGCACGGCCGACGGCGGCCATTGCGGCAGGCGGCTGACCAGTCCGGCGAGGCGCGCGGGCAGGAGCGGGGGCGCGGCGTTCATGCCGGTGTGCGGTATTCCATGCCCGGCACGCCGTACCAGTAGCCGTTGCAGGGCGGTGCGACGCGCAGTCCTTCCAGCGGGGCGCCCGGACGGCCGGCGCAGCGTTCGCGGAAGCTTTCGACGATTGCGATCGTGTTGCGCGACTGCGGCGACAGGCGCACCGCGTCGACACCGAGACCGCGCAACTCCCCGATCGAGTCCGACAGGTCGTAGACTTTCGCCGATTGCGTCTGAATGCCGTTCAGTGTCAGGAACTCATCCTTGTCGCGCGTCTTTAGCGCGAGGCCGTCGGTATCGTCAAGGCAGCGGAACTGGCAGTCATCCTTGGGCAGGTTGTGGTGGCGCGCGGTGAAGCAGCGGGCCGAGAATGCCAGCGGCATCCGGCCGAAGGCGAATACCTCGGCCTCGATACCGGCCGGGCGCGCCGATTGCAGTTCACGCAGGGTGTCGCGCGAGAGTTCCAACGGCAGCACGAAACGGGTTGCGCCGAGTTCGGCGAACCAGGCGAGCGTTTCGTTGTTGTAGATGTTCAGATGCGGTCCGGCGACGAACGGCACGCGGCCGGCGAGCAGGCGCACCGCGCCCATTTCGTTGGCCTCGACCGTGAATTCGCCGTTGGCCGCGATGCGGCGCAGTGCCTTCAACTCGGATTCGGATTCGATCAGCGCCTGCGAGGACAGCACCACCTCCTTGCCGCTTGCGGCAAGATCGCGCGCGAGGCCGAGCCAGTCGTCCAGGCGCAGATGGTGGCGGCGCGAGCACACCACTTCGCCCAGGTAGACGATATCCACGCCCGAGTCGGCGACGCGGGCGTAGAAATCCAGCAGCACCTCGCGCGTCCAGTAGTACAGCACCGGGCCCAGGCTAAGCTTCATTTCATTTCCATTTGCGGTGATAGGCGCCAAGCGTGTGCTGCCGGCCTTCGGCGACGCGGGCGAGGCCGTTCGCCCAGTCGGCGTGGACGGAAAAGCGCGCCGGATTCTGCGCATAGGCGTCGATCGCGGCGCGCCAGATGCGCGTCACCGCGGCGACATAGGCCGGGCTGCGCTGGCGGCCTTCGATTTTGATCGCCGCGACGCCGATGTTCGCCAATTCCGGCAGCAGCTCCATGGCGTTGAGGCTGGAGGGCTCTTCGATGGCGTAATAGGTTTCGTCTTCGATGTCGAATCGGCCCTTGCACAAGGTCGGGTAGCCGGCGTTCTCTCCCGCTGCGAAGCGGTCGATCAGGATGCCGTTCAGCCTGGCGTCGAGCGTGTCGCCGTGTTTTTCCCAGCGCACCGCCTTGGCCGGAGAGCAAACGCCGCGGGTATTGGGCGATTCGCCGGTGACGTACGATGACAAGGCGCAGCGTCCCTCGACCATCACGCACAGGCTGCCGAAGCCGAACACTTCGATAGGCACCGGCGTGTTTCGTATCACGTCGGCGACCTGGGCAAGCGAGAGCACGCGCGGCAGCACCGCGCGCGAGATGCCGAAGCGCTCGTGGTAGAAATTGATCGCCTCGTAATTGGTGGCCGAGGTCTGCACCGACAGATGCAGCCGCAACCGCGGATGGCGCTCGGCTGCATAGCGCATCAGGCCGGCGTCGGCAAGGATCACCGCGTCGATGCCGAGGTCGGCGGCGCCGTCGATGGCGCGCTGCCAGCGCGGCGAAGCCAGACCCTGCGGATAGGTGTTGATGGCGAGCAGCATTTTCGCGCCGGCCGCATGGGCGTAGCGCAGACCCTCGCTCGCGCTCGCGGTATCGAAGTTGAGGCCGGCGAAATTGCGCGCGTTGGTGTCGTCCTTGAGGCCCATGTAGACCCAATCGGCGCCGTTGTCCACGGCGACCTTGAGCGAGGGCAGGTTGCCCGCCGGGCAGACCAGTTCAGGAACCGACACGATCCGGGTCGCCTGATGCGTTTGATAAGGGTTTGTGAGCTTGCATAAGTTGAGCACTGTAGATGCCATGCGCCGGTCGGGCTTTGATCTGGGTCAAAGAGTTCGGGGCGTAATCGCCGCGCCGTGCACCAGCGAAAGCATCCGTAGCAGGGAACCGGACAGGCGCAATTATCCGGGCGCAAATGCTTAAGACTGCGTAGAATGCGCCGCTCGGCTTTAGAGCCAATTATAATATGAATAATATGAGGGGATACCTCCTCTCGTAGTTCCCTAAATCAGAGGCCGTTTCGGTAATTCCGGCACGACCTCCTCACTGACTAGGATATGCAGACGTGAAAAAAACCGACCTGGAAAAGAACAAAGGTCTGAAAATCAACAGCAGCTTGAACCGGTTCGGTACCCCCGGCCGTTTCGGCAGGGATGCGGGCGCCCCGATGCAGCGGCGCGAACAGCGCAAGCTCGATCAGGCTCTCGGTCTGGTGCCCTTTGCCGTCAAGCTCAACGGCGATCTGGTGAAGCAGGTGCAGGCGTTGGCGCAGGAGCGCAAGACCGGGTTGAACGAGGTCGTGGCTGAACTGTTGAAAAAAGGTCTGGAAAGCTAGGTTCTCGAGCCCGCTCCCATACCGGGGATAAGGCAGGCTGTCAGCGCCAAGGCGCAGTCGGGGCTTTGACCATGGTCAGGTCCACCTGCGCTCTGTCCTGCGCATCGGCCAGCCGGACCTGTTCGTCCCGTCGTGTCAATCCTGGACCGGATTACTCCACCTTGGCTTTGGCGCGCAGCTCGGTCACCACTTTCTCGAACATCGCTTGCTGCATGCGCTGTTGCAGGCCGGGCTTGACTTCGCTGAATTCCGGTAATTTTGCCGGACGCACGTCGTCGAGCCGGATCACATGCCAGCCGAACTGCGACTGCACCGGCGTTTCGGTGTACTTGCCTTTTTCCAGCTTCACCATGGCGTCCGAGAAAGGCTTGACGAAGCCGCCCGGCTGGTTCCAGTCCAGATCGCCGCCCTGGTCCTTGGAACCCGGATCCTTGGAGCCCTTCGCCAGCTCCTCGAACTTCTCGCCTGTCTTCAGTTTCTCGATGATCTCTTTCGCCTCCGCTTCCTTTTCCACCAGGATGTGGCGCGTCTTGTATTCCTTGTCGCCCATCTGCGATTTTATTTTTTCGAACTCGGCTTTCAAGGCATCGTCGCTCAGTGGGTGAGCCTTGAAATAATCCGCGCGGAAGGCTTGGGCCAGGATGTTTGCGTTCGCGAGCTCGATCTGACTTCGGGTATCGGCGCTCTTGCCTAGGCCCTTGCGCGTGGCTTCCTGCGCGACGATTTCCAGGGTGATCAGGCGGTCACGGATCGCTTCGCGCAGTTCCGGCGTATCTTTCTGCCCTTGCGCCGTCTGGGCGCGCACCACGGCGTCCACCCTGGTCTTGGGGATGGCGACGCCGTTGACGGTCGCGACCTTGGCGCTGGCGGCGCCGGTCTGTGCCAGGGCGAGGCCCGGCGGCGACAGCGCGACGACAAGGGCCAGGGTCAGGCGGGAAAGTGTGGGCTGCATGGTTGTTCCTTTTGGTCTGCTACGGTTGTGAAATAGTTTCCGCCTCGTCCGGCGTATACGCGCGGATGGCGAGGGCATGGATTTGCCGCTGCATCATCGGACCGAGCGCGGCGTAGATCATGCGGTGGCGCGCCACCGTGTTCTTGCCGGAGAATTGTTGCGAAACAATAGTCAGCCGGTAATGGCCGCCCCCACCCTTGGCGCCCTCGTGCCCGGCGTGCAAAGCGCTGTCGTCGGCGAGTTCCAGGCGGCTGGGTTCCAGCGCGGTCAGTTTTTGCTCGATGCTCCGGGCGACGTTCATGCGCGTCTCACTTGGATTCCTTCTGTTCCACGTACTTGGCGAGGTACACGCCTTGCCCGATCACGAATGCCAGCATCAGCCCCATGCCGCCGAACAGCTTGAAGTTGACCCAGGTGTCGGTCGGGTAATTGAAGGCGACATAGAGGTTGAGAAAACCCATGCAGCCGAAAAAACCGACCCAGCTGAAATTGAGCTTGCTCCAGGCCGTATCGGGCAACTGGATTTGTTCCCCCAGCATGGCGCGTATCAGGTTCTTGCGGAAAAAGAACGCGCTCGCGCCGAGCACGACGGCGAACAGCCAGTACAATACCGTCGGCTTCCACTTGATGAAGGTCTCGTCGTGCAGCAGCAGGGTGGCGCCGCCGAACACGACGATGATGGCCAGGCTCACCCACAGCATCGCGTCGATCTTGCGGCCGCGCAGCCACAGCCAGCCGATCTGGCCAAAGCTGGCGGCGATCGCGACCGCGGTGGCGACGTAGATCCCCTGCAGCTTGAAGGCGATGAAAAACAGGATGACCGGGAATAAGTCGAACAGAAATTTCATGGGCGTGGATTATAACAGGCTTGGGGGCCTGCGCCGTACCGCGCGTGCGGGCGACGCAGTTCGTGGGGACTTCAGAATCGAGAAAATTTGACCGCCGAAATCCAGGATTTTGCATCCGCTCCCGGCAGCAGCCTGTGCGAGCGGCTACAATCGGCCGCCGCCCACCCGGATTCGCGAGCGGACGCCCCTCAGGAGAGCGGCGCGCGCCGTTCTTTTTCGTAAGCCGCGACGAAGACCGGGTCCATGCGGCGCAGATCCTGGTCGGACATCTTGCCGGTGCGGCGGAAGTAACTGCGGGCGAACGCGATGGGATCGAGGTGCATGATCGCGGCGACGTTCTCGTACCAGAGAATGCTCTTTATTCCCGCTTCCTGAAAATCGTCCGAGCCCGGCTTTCGCGTCCGGGGGAAAGCGGCGAGCCCGGCGGCGACGTCGTCGTCCGAGCGCTTGAGCGCGCGCGCCAGCGCGATCGCGTCCTGCAGCGCCATGCGCGTTCCCGAGCCGATCGAGGGATGCACGGTGCGCAGCGCGTCGCCGAGCAGCACCACGTTGCCGTGGCTCCAGTTGCGGTTGCGGACAACGGCGGTGTTCATCCACTGCGCCTTGTTGGCGAGGAGCGGCGTGCCGCCGAGGTCGTCGCGGAACACCCCGGCGCAGTACTTCAGACTCTCGGCCTCCGCCATGCGATCGAGCCCCGCGCGCGCCCACGACTGCGGATCGCACTCGACGACAAAGGTGCTGTGGGTCTTGCTGTACTGGTAGGCGTGGCCGATGAAGATGCCGTGCTCGTTCTGCCGGAAGATAAGCGACAGCGGCGCGATCAGGGCCTCGGTGCCGTACCAGGCGAACTTGTTGTGACGGCGTTCGAAGGAGGGCCCGAACCAGTCGGCGTGCTTGGCGCGAATCGGGCTTGCCACGCCGTCGGCGACGACGACGAGGTCCCGCTCCGGGAAGCGGTCCACGTCCTCGGCGCGCGACTCGAAGTCGATGGTCACGCCGCGGCGCAAGCAATGCCGCTGCAGTTGGTGCAGCATGTCGATGCGCGATACGCGCGCCCAGACGTTGCCCTTGACCGGCACGCGCACGCCGCGGTGGACGATTTCCATCCCGTCCAGCTCCACGCGGTCGCGCATGAAATCCTCGTAGAACTCCGGATCGCTGTCGGCGAGAATCCTGAGCGCGGGTGCCGCGAACACAAGGCCGAAGCCGTAGGCCGCGCCGGCGGGATTCTGCTCGACTACGTGGATCTCGTGGCGCGGGTTCTGTTTTTTCATGAGCAGCGCGAAGTACAGCCCCGCCGGTCCGCCGCCGATGATGCCGATCCTCATAGGGTGTTCCGCATGCATATGCAGGCTGTTGAAAAACTCCCCGAACGGCTTTCATGCCGGTTTGCCATAGGAGGAATGCAGTCAAGGGGAGAATGAGAAGGCGTGGTCACTTCGAGCCTCGGGGCGACACTGTTCATTGCGTTGTAGCCGGTGCGCTCGGACTGGTTGTTTTGCGAGATCGCGGATCATAACATGCTGTTCCGGCGGCTCCTAGTCATGAATCTTGAGGAGCGCTCGTTCGACCGCTCGATGCCCTCGACGAACCGGAGCCGAACTGGAGCCGAACTGGAGCCGTTGCCTGCGAACCTGCCTCGGCGTAACATGAAAGCGTTCGCCGATACCTTGTTCCGACGGAGGATCCCATGTCAGCTAAACCGCAGCCGCAGGTATTGAATGAGCGCCAGGACTTTTACCGGCGCATCGAAAAGGGCAACGTTGCCCCGCTGTGGGAGGTGCTGCACGAACTCGTCACGCCCGAGCCCAAGACGCCGTGCGTGCCGGTGCTGTGGAAATGGGAAACCGTGCTCCCGTGGGTCCTCGAGTCGG
Source organism: Betaproteobacteria bacterium (assembly GCA_016234705.1). GTDB lineage: Bacteria > Pseudomonadota > Gammaproteobacteria > Burkholderiales > SG8-39 > 2-12-FULL-64-23. The sequence goes on from JACRAS010000132.1 coordinate 6,736, forward strand.
GCAAGCTGATCACGGCCAAGGAAGCCGAACGGCGCGTGCTGGTGCTGGAGAACCCGGGCCTGCGGGGCAAGTCGCGCGCGACGCATTCGCTCTATGCCGGCCTGCAGTTGGTGCTGCCGGGCGAGATCGCGCCCGCGCACCGGCATACGCAATCGGCGCTGCGCTTCATCGTGTCGGGCGACGGCGCCTACACCGCGGTCGAAGGCGAGCGCGTGACCATGCACGTGGGCGATTTCATCATCACGCCGTCGTGGACCTGGCACGACCACGGCAACCCGAGCCGGGAACCGATCATCTGGATGGACGTGCTCGACGTGCCCATCGTGGAGCTGCTCGACGCGCAGTTCATGGAGCGGCCGGGCGTGGAGAAGCAGCGAACCTCGCGCACCGAGGGGCAGTCCTTCGCGCGCTACGGCAACACCATGATGCCGCTCGATTTCAAGCCGAAGGGCAAGACCTCGCCGCTGTTCTGGTATCCCTACGAGCGCTCGCGCGAGGCGCTGGCCGAACTCGCCCGCGGCGAGGATCCGCACCCCAGCCACGGCCACAAGCTGCAATACGTGAACCCGGCCACCGGCGGCTCGGCGATGCCCGCGATCGGCACGTTCTTGCAATTGCTGCCCAAGGGATTCAGCGGCCGCAACTACCGCTCGACCGACTCGGCCATCGTCTCCTGTGTCGAGGGCGGGGGCCGCGCGCGGATCGGAGAAACGGTCCTCGAGTTCGGACCCAAGGACACGTTCGTCGTACCCTCCTGGATGAAGCACCGATTCGAGGTCGGTGCGGAGACGGTGCTGTTTTCGGCCTCGGACCGTCCGCTGCAGCTCGCACTCGATCTCTGGCGCGAGGAAGCCTGAACACGGCGGCGGCGCCCGGCGCAGTTTACGGGCGTCGATGGAATTTCTATCGTTCTATTTTTCCGCCCGCACCGCGATTTCCATCTCGCCGATCTTCTCGATGCTGCCCCGGAGCCGATCGCCCTCGGCGAGCTGCGATACGCCCGCGGGCGTCCCGGTCGTGATCAAGACCCCGGGGCGCAGCGTCAATACGTCCGACAGAAAGCGAATATGGTCGCGCAGCCCACAGATCATGTCGCCCGTGTGCGCGGTCATCACGAGCTTGCCGTTCTGCTCGACGCGAATGGCGAGATCCTGCGGATCGTCGATTTCATCTCGCGTGACGATCCAGGGCCCGAGCCCGGTGAACGTATCGAAGCCCTTGCGGATGTTCCGAGTGTTGTGCCTGCTCTTCCCCCAGGGATCGCGCTGGCTGAAGTCCCAGCAGATGGTGTAGCCGAAGACGTAATCGAGCGCGTGCTCCTCGCTCACGTGCCTCGCGGTTTTTCCGATCACCGCGCATAGTTCGCACTCGAAGTCCACATGCTTCGAAATCCTGGGAAGAACGACCGGCGCTCCGGGTCCGATGATGGAAGAACTCGGCTTGAGAAAGAATTCCGCCATCAGGTCGTCCTTGCTGAACGAGGACCAGTCGTAAGGCCCTACTTTGTCCTTCATCTCCGCCTGGTGATCCTTGTAATTGGCCGCCGCAGCCCAGATCGCCGGCGGATTGGTGATCGGCGCATGGAGCGTCACCGAGGAAAGCGGCCGAGACTGGCCCGAGCGCAACGCATCGCGGGCGCAGGTCATTGCCGCCGGCTCGTTGGCGAGTGTTTCGATCACCTCGATCATCGTATGCCGGGGCGGCAGATGCCCGGCTTTCAGCAGAGCGTCGCCGATCGGATAGACCTGATCTCCAATCACCGCGCCCGCCCGGTTGTCGTTGTAATGGCAGATTCTCATCGTCCAGGCCCCATTCCATGTTTCAGCATGACTTCGGCAAACCCGGCATTTTCTCGGCGATCATCTTGCGCAGCGCCGCCTTGTCGACCTTGCCGACCCGGGTCACCGGAAAGGCGTCGATGCACTCGATGCGCTCGGGCAGCTTGAACTTCGCCAAGCCCTGTGCGACCAGGAAATCGCCGAGCTGTCTGACCGAGAGCAGCGCC
>JACRAS010000131.1 GCA_016234705.1 Betaproteobacteria bacterium
ACTGGGTGATCTCCCGTCCGGTCAATGGCGCTATTTGCGGGAGGACGAGTGCTTCTGAGCGTGTGCGCCGGTGCCCGTTTGTGTCTTTGGAACACATGGGACCATTTCGGTAATGCTGAAATGACCTCTTAATTTATCGTTTTTCCGCCATTTTATGGACGGCACTGCGTTCCCGCTTCCCGATTGCAACGACCACAACAATAAGCCCTGTGTCCCGGGCTTCATAGACCAAGCGGTAGCCAGCCTGTCTGAGTTTGATTTTGAATCTGTCTTTTTGCCCGGATATCTACAAGATAAGAAAAGAGCATCGTTTCAAACTGGAGGACATCGAAGAGGTAGTCATGGGCACCGCTAAACGCATGATTCGGGAAGTGGGCGCCATAAGGGAACCTAAGGATATGACCGGCTTCCAGTTCAGTGCCAACTACACGCTTGCGATGGCGTTGGTTAAAGGTAGCAACCAACCTAAGGACGTTACTGAGGATAATCTAAAAGACCCTCAGATAAGGCTTCTAGCAGCTAAGGTTAGGGTAGAATTGGATGAGGATTTGGATGCAGTTTATCCGAAGAAAATTGGGGGTACAGTAACTATCAGACTGAAAGACGGTACCCTTTATAAGGAAACGGTGATGGATTGCAGGGGCACCCCCGAAAATCCTATGAGTAAAGAGGAAATTAAGGATAAGTTTCGCGGATTAGTCGGAACGCTATTGCAAGAAAGAAGAGTCGAGCAAATAATCGACGTAGTCGACAAGCTGGAAAAACTAGACGATATAAGTGAAATAAACAGTCTGCTAGTTAAAGAAGAAAGACGGTGATTTAGGCTTTTATGTAAGCGGCCGGGGTGGCGATTTTTTGCACGCGCGCCGGATCGACCGCGGCGCGCCGGCCCCAGACGAAGCTCTGCGGACGGTACGGCTTCCGGGTGATGGTTCCGCGAGAGTTCATCGGCGATCGACTCGACGGCGCGCACGACGCCAGCCTGTTCGATATTGATGCAAAGTACGGTGATGTGTTGCCCCGACACCGGAGGTCGAAGCGTACTTCCTAGGGTCACAGCGTCGATAGCACGCGTTGCGACCGGCAACGCCGTTGGCGGTGCGCAACACAACTACCAAGGAGTCTTTCATGTCTACCGAAACGCAGAACGACGAGATCCGGGTCTACTGGCAACCTGGCTGTACCAGCTGCCTGCGGACCAAGGAGTTCCTAGCCAGCCACGGCATTCCATTCGTATCCCGCAACGTGTTGGCCGACGACCAGGCGTTCGCCGAGTTGTCCCATTTCGGCCTGCGCCAGGTGCCGATCGTCACGCGCGGCGACAAGTGGGCCAACGGCCAGGTGCTCGCGGACGTGGCAAAGCTGGTCGGCGTCGCCGGCCTGAGCACCAGGATGCTGACCACCGGCGAACTGAAGCAGCGGCTCGATCGCGTTCTCGAAGGCGCCGAACGCTTCTTCGGTCAGTTGCCCGACGATCAGCTGAAGACCCTGCTGCCGAACCGCCCGCGCAGTTATGCGGATCTCACCTATCACATCTTCAATATCGCCGACGCCTTCCTCGAAGAGAAGCAAGGCGTCCCGCTGATCTTCGATTCATACAACCGCGTTCCCGCACCCGAGGCCAGCGGCAAGCAGGCCCTGCTCGCCTATGCGGAGGACGTCCGGCAACGCCTGTCGGCCTGGTTCGCCGGTCCCGGCCGCGAGATCGACTGGAGTGCCCGTGCCGACGTCTACTACGGCGAACAAAGCCATCATCAGTTCCTCGAGCGAACCACTTGGCACAGCGGCCAGCACACGCGACAACTGATGTGGGTGCTCGAGGGCCTCGGCATTCAGCTGGAACGCCCGCTGGGCAAGGAGGTGTTCGAAGGACTGCCGATACCCGAAAAGGTGTGGGACGACGAGAAGATTGCCTGATCGGTTCAAGGAACTCCGATATCCACGACTCCGTGTCTCAGGGACCAGTTCGCTGACATCAAGATGGTAATCCCGGAGAAGAACGCTTACTTCGAGGACTACATCGACGACGACGGCGTCGGCATGGGACCGTACCAGGTGGCGTGCTCTTCCGGCACGGGAACTGCATCCGGTCCCAGGCGCGGGTCCGCGTCAGATCAGCCGCGCGCCTTTATGGCGTGGGCAAGCGCGCACAAGTCCTGCAGGTAGCGGTCCGCGATGCCGCAGGCGCGCAGGGCTTCCGCGGTATGCAGCAGATAGTCGATTCCCGGCCCCATGCGGCCATGGCAGGTCATCAGCCGCTCGATGATGGTTTCCGGCGGCAAGCGACCGGCATAGGATGGGCTGGCGCGGTTAATGGTGAAAGTAATGGCGCGGAACCGGGTCTCGCCGTCGCTGACCTGTACCCAACGCGGCACATAGGCGCCCAGCATCATCTCGCGCCGCCAAACCAGGCGCAGTTCGTTCTCGATGCGATCCGGGGCAATGCGGTAGGCGACGCCGCGGCAGCGCCCGCCGCGGTCCAGGCCCAGCACCAGCCCCGGCCGGTCCGGCGTGCCGCGGTTGACGCGCGACCACAGGCAGAAACTGCGGTGATAGCCGTGGGTGGTGACCACGCGTTTTTCCTCGAAATGGAACAGGGGATTCCACACCAGCGAGCCGTAGCCGAACACCCAGCAGTCCGCGCCGGTTTCGGCCTGCTGCAGAATCTGCCACAAGGATTCTTCCAGCTCGGTGCCGGTGAGCAGATGCGGGCCGAGCGGCGTCTGCGCCAGTTCCTGGCGGATGCGGTCGCGTTCAAGGTCGGCGCGGGTGAGGCTCATGCCGCTGTAAAGTTTACGCCGCTCTGGCGGTCCGCTCTGCCGGTGCGTTGAATTTCGCCAGCAATTCGACGCGCTGTTTTTGCGCCTGCTTGAGATGGCGCATTTTGACGTGCCCGTAGCCGCGGATCATCTCGGGGATGCCGGCGATCTCGAGCGCAAGCGTGTGGTTCGCGGGCGTGAGCTTGGCCAGCAATTGCTCCATTGTAGCCGCGTACTCGGTGATCAGCGCCCGCTCGGTGCGGCGTTCCTCGGTGCGGCCGAAGATGTCGAGCGCGGTGCCGCGCAGGCCCTTCATCTTCGCCAGCAGCCGGAACGCGCGCATCATCCATGGGCCAAAAGTGGATTTTTTCGCTTCGCCGGTCGCCGGGTCGGGCTTGTTCAAAATGGGCGGGGCAAGGTGGAACACCACTTTGTAGTCGCCTTCGAACATGCCTTCGATTTTCCGCATGAACGCGGGGTCCGAGTGCAGCCGGGCGACCTCGTACTCGTCCTTGTAGGCCATGAGCTTGGCGTAATAGCGCGCGACGGCTTCGGTGAGCTTTGTCTCGCTCGCCTTCTCGGACTCGATCCGCCGCACTTTCTCCACCAGTTCCCGATAGCGCGCGGCATAGGCGGCGTCCTGATAGGCGCTGAGGAAGTCCACGCGGCGCGCCACCAGTTCGTCCAGATTGCGCGACAGATGCTGGTTGAGCGGAATGACCTCGGCCGGGACGGCGATCTTTTCCACGCGCGCCGGATCGACTGCGGCGCGCCGGCCCCAGAGGAAGCTCTTCAGGTTGAATTCGACCTCCACGCCGTTCAGTTCGATCGCCTTCTCCAGCGCCGCGCCGGAAACCGGCAGCCAGCCTTTTTGCCAGGCGTAGCCGAGCATGAACATGTTGGTGGCGATGGAATCGCCCATCAGGTTGATGGAAAGACTTCCTGCGGAAACAAAGTTCACGTTGTTCTTGCCGCAGGCTTCGGCGATGTCGTGCTGCAGGTGGCTGCCCGGGAGCTGCCAGTTCGGGTTGCGCACGAATTCCGCGGTCGGCGCGGTGGTGGTGTTGATCACGGCGCGCGTCTTGGGCGCGCTCATCTTGGCCAGGGCCTCCGGGTTGGCCGCGACCACCAGGTCGCAGCCGATCACCAGGCTCGCCTGGCCGGTGCCGATGCGCGCCGCGTGCAGGTCTTCGGGTTGGTTCGCTATGCGCACATGCGACATCACCGGACCGCCCTTCTGCGCCAGCCCCGACATGTCGAGCACGGTCACGCCCTTGCTCTCGAGGTGCGCGGCCACCGCCAGAATCTGGCCGATGGTGACCACACCGGTGCCGCCTATGCCGGTCACCAGCACGCCGTAAGCACCGTCTATGAGAGCCGGCGCGGGCTCGGACAGGGCGGGAAAATCGTCGGTGGATTTTGCCGTGCCCGCCTTGCCTTTCCTCAGCTTGCCGCCTTCGATCGTGACGAAACTCGGGCAGAATCCGTTCACGCAGGAATAATCCTTGTTGCAGGTGGACTGGTTGATCGTGCGCTTGCGGCCGTATTCGGTCTCCAACGGCTCTACCGACAGGCAGTTGGATTTGTCGCTGCAGTCGCCGCAGCCCTCGCACACCATTTCGTTGATGACGGCGCGCTTGGCCAGATCGGGAAAGGCGCCGCGTTTGCGCCGGCGGCGTTTTTCCGCGGCGCAGGTCTGGTCGTAGATGATGGCCGACACGCCCGGCAGCTCGCGCAGTTCGCGCTGTACGGCGTCGAGCTCGTCGCGATGGCGCACGCTCACCCCCGGCGCCCAGTCGATGCCTGCGGGGTATTTCTCCGGCTCGTCGGTGACGATGACGATGGGGTTCACGCCTTCGGCGGCGATCTGGCGCGAGATCGCCGCCGGATCGAGCGGGCCGTCGTGTTTCTGGCCGCCGGTCATGGCAACGGCGTCGTTATACAGGATCTTGTAGGTCATGCTGACCTTGGCCGCGCAGGCGGCGCGGATCGCCATCAGCCCGGAGTGGTAATAAGTGCCGTCACCGATGTTGGCGAAAATATGCTTGGTGTTCGAGACCGGCGCCTGGCCGATCCAGGGCGCGCCTTCGCCGCCCATGTGGGTGAAGGTCGAAGTGCTGCGGTCCATCCATAGCGCCATGAAGTGGCAGCCGATGCCGGCGGTGGCGCGGCTGCCTTCCGGCACGCGGGTGGAGGTGTTGTGCGGGCAGCCGGAGCAGAAATAGGGCTGGCGCTGCGTCACCACCTGCGGCTTGGCGAGCGCTTTCTCCTTGAATTCGAGAAAGGCAAGGCGCTCGCGATAGCGTGCACCCAGTTGTTGATCCAGACCGAGTTTTGCGAACCGGCTGGCGATTGCCTTGGCGATCATCGCAGGCGAAAGTTCGTAACTTGCCGGCAACAGCCAGGTGCCGGCGGGCTGACCCTCGGCCTGGCTCCATTCGCCGTTGTCGTCGAACTTGCCGACCACGCGCGGCGGTCGCATTTTACCGAGGGCATCCGCGCGCCATTCGTACAACTCCTCCTTGATCTGGTATTCGATCAATTGACGTTTCTCTTCCACCACCAGGATTTCTTCCAGGCCCTGGGCGAATTTGCGCGCGCCCTGCGGCTCCAGGGGCCAACTCATGGCCACCTTGTACAGACGGATGCCCAAATCGCGTGCAATGTTTTCGTCTATGCCCAGATCCGTTAGTGCCTGCATAGTGTCGCCGTAGGACTTGCCGGTGGTAACTATGCCCAGTCGCGCGCGCGGGGAATCCCAGACGATGCGGTCAAGGCCGTTGGCGCGCACATAGGCAAGCGCGGCATAGAGCTTGTAATTGAGCAGACGCACTTCCTGCTCGAGGATGGCGTCGGGCCAGCGGATGCCCAGGCCACCAGGCGGCAAGACGAAGTCGGTTGGAATTTTCACCTGCACCCGATGAGGATCGATATAAACGGAAGCGCCGGATTCGACCACGTCGGTGACGCACTTGAATCCGACCCACAGGCCGGCGTAGCGCGACATGGCGAAGCCGTGCAGGCCGTAGTCGAGATACTCCTGCACGTTCGCCGGGTTGAGCACAGGAATGCAGCAAGCCTTGAGCATGTGTTCGCTCTGGTGCGCCAGCGTCGAGGATTTGGCCGCATGATCGTCGCCGGCGAGCACCAGCACGCCGCCGTACCTGGAGGTGCCGGCTGCGTTGGCGTGCTTGAATACGTCGCCGCAGCGGTCCACGCCCGGACCTTTGCCGTACCACATGGAGAACACGCCGTCATACTTGGCGTCATTGAACAGATTGAGCTGCTGCGTGCCCCAGATGGAGGTCGCTGCCAGGTCTTCATTCACGCCGGGTTGAAACTTGATATGGTGGGCCTCGAGGTGCTTTTTTGCGCCGTGCATCCCCTGGTCAATGCCGCCCAGGGGCGAGCCGCGATAGCCGGAGATGAAACCCGCAGTGTTGAGGCCTGCGGCGAGGTCGCGCTCGCGCTGCATCATCGGCAGGCGCACCAGGGCCTGGGTGCCGGTGAGGAAGACGCGGCCGGAATCCAGCGTGTACTTGTCTTCCAGCGTGACTTCGTGAAACTTGGCTGGGGCGTTCATTGGGGGATCTCCTTGCCGATGAACCGATCGCCGCAGATCGCGAGGCGACATGTTTTTTTGACAGCTAGTATATGCCGCGGTTTCGGAAATATCTTGCCTTTTTGTGCCTCAACAATATAGGGCGATTGGCAATTCCGAATAGCGTCAACGAATCATTAATCGGTCACCGGAAAATTCCCGCATGAACGCATCCCGGGCCGGCCGCGCCATGCCGCTGCAAAGGGGTGTCTTGCGAAGGCGACCGAACTTGGTTTGACCGCCGGCACGAAAACGCGCATAATCATTCGTTTCGTTCGGAGGGGTGCCCGAGTGGTTAAAGGGGGCAGACTGTAAATCTGTTGGCCTTGCGCCTACGTTGGTTCGAATCCAGCCCCCTCCACCAAGTTTTTTTCGCGGCGCGGGTCGGTAGTTTGCACTGGGTAGCGGAAAGGGTTCGGTCGTGAAACGCGGGTGTAGCTCAATGGTAGAGCAGAAGCCTTCCAAGCTTACGACGAGGGTTCGATCCCCTTCACCCGCTCCAGCATGCCGGTCCCGGGAAAAACGACTTTGAGTCGGCGACCTCGACAAAGCGGGTTACGCCGTTGTAGCTGAGTGGTAGAGCACTCCCTTGGTAAGGTAGAGGTCGCGCGTTCAATCCGCGCCAACGGCACCATGAGTTGCGAGCAGTTTGATCATCGATAAAGAAGGACAATCATCATGTCGAAAGCTAAATTTGAGCGCACCAAGCCGCACGTGAACGTGGGGACGATAGGGCACGTGGACCATGGGAAGACGACGCTGACGGCGGCGATCACGCTGGTGATGAGCAGGAAGTTTGGAGGCGAGGCGAAGGCCTACGACCAGATTGACTCGGCGCCGGAGGAGAAGGCGCGGGGGATCACGATCAACACGGCGCACGTGGAATACGAGACGCAGAACCGGCACTATGCGCACGTGGACTGTCCGGGTCATGCGGACTACATCAAG
>JACRAS010000133.1 GCA_016234705.1 Betaproteobacteria bacterium
CACCAAATGGGCTGCCTGCCCGACATCCGCAAGATACTCGCGACCCTGCCCAGGCAGCGCCAGAACCATCTGTTTTCGGCCACGTTCTCCGACGAGATCAAGAAGCTCGCCGATGGCTTCATGCATGACCCGCTGCTGGTGGAAGTCGCGCGCCGCAACGCCACCGCCGAGCTGATCGCCCAGCGCGTGCACCCGGTGGACCGCGAGAAGAAGAAAGACCTGCTCGCGCACCTGATCACCGGCGGCGACTGGAAGCAGGTGCTGGTGTTCACGCGCACCAAGCACGGCGCCAACAGCCTCGCCGAAAAACTGGTCAAGTCCGGCATTCGCGCCGACGCCATCCACGGCAACAAAAGCCAGCCGGCGCGCACGCGCGCGCTCGCCGAGTTCAAGGCCGGCAAGATCCGCGTGCTGGTCGCGACCGACATCGCCGCGCGCGGCCTCGACATCGACGAACTGCCGCACGTGGTCAATTTCGAGCTGCCCCATGTGGCCAACGATTACGTGCACCGCATCGGCCGCACCGGCCGCGCAGGCTCGAGCGGCGAAGCCGTTTCGCTGGTATGCGTGGACGAACTCGGCCTGCTGCGCGACATCGAGCGGCTGACCAAGCGCGAGATCAGGAAGGAAATCGTGCCCGGATTCGAGGTCGACCCGCGCATCCGCGCCGAGCCGATCGTGCAAGGCAAGCGCGGCGGACAGCAGCAACGCCGTCCGTCCAACGCGCCGCACAAGCAGACCGGCAACCGCGGCCAGCACGCGCCGCGCCAGCCTGCCAGCCGCGCCGGCGGCAGAAACAGCCGCGACTCGGGCAGGCGCTCGTTCGCGTACTAAGAAGCGGTTTCGGGAGATGACGGCGACATGCGAATACCGCCGTCCGGCAACGAAGAAGTCGGCTTCTTTATTTGCGCGACCGCGCTGAAAATAACCGCATACCCCAGGCGGATCATTGAGCATGCCGCAAGAACGCGGGTATCATTCGCCAGGAATCACACAGCGCAAGGAGAGCTTCCCCATGAAAGCAGTGCTTTGTAAGGAATACGGTTTGCCCGATACCCTCGTCGTCGAAGACGTCCCCTCGCCAGTGCCCGTGCCGGGCCAGGTGGTGGTGAGCATGAGGGCCGCCGGTGTCAATTTTCCCGATGCGCTCATCATCCAGGGCAAATATCAGGTGAAGCCGCCGCTGCCTTTTTCCCCCGGCACCGAGCTGGCGGGCGTGGTGAAAGCAGTCGGTGCGGGGGTGAATAACTTCAAAGCCGGCGATTCGGTCATCGCCTACGCCGGCTCCGGCGGGTTCGCCGAGGAGGTCGCCGTCGATGCGCGCGCTTGCATTCCTTTGCCGGCCGGCGTGGACTTCAAAGTGGGCGCCTCCTTCATGATGACCTACGGCACGTCCTACCACGCGCTCAAGGACCGCGCCCAATTGAAGGCGGGCGAGACCCTGCTGGTGCTCGGCGCCGCGGGCGGCGTCGGCAGCGCCGCGGTCGAGCTGGGCAAGCTCATGGGCGCGCGCGTGATCGCGGCGGCCTCCACCGACGACAAGCTCGATGCGTGCAGACAGCTAGGCGCCGACGCCACCATCAACTATGCAAGCGGGGACCTGCGCGAAGCGGTGAAGCGCATCACCGAGGGCAAGGGCGTGGACGTGGTCTGCGATCCGGTGGGCGACAAGTTCGCCGAGCCGGCGATGCGCGACATGGCCTGGGGCGGGCGCTATCTGGTGATCGGTTTCGCCGGCGGCGAAATCCCGAGAATTCCGCTCAACCTAGCGCTGCTGAAAGGTTTCTCCATCGTCGGCGTGTCCTCGGGCAATTTCACGCGCAAGGAGCCGCAGAAAAACGAGGCCAACGTGCGCGAGCTGCTGGGCTGGATCGCCGGCGGCAAGCTGAAGCCCCTGGTCAGCGCCGCTTACCCACTAGCCCAGGTGGCGCGTGCGCTCAAGGACGTGATGGAGCGCAAAGTCAAGGGCAAGGTGGTGCTGGTCGCGGGTTAGAGAGTCAGCGGTCCGGCTGGTCCGCCGGCGGTCGCGGTTCGAGCACATAGCCCAGGCGCCGGGGTGCATCGTCCGAGCTGATCAAAGTCAGCGGCACGCTGGCGGCGCCGGTGTTGAAATACACCCCCGCCGCGTCATCCCCCTCTTCGATCAAGGCGAGCAGCCGTTCCTCGTCGAGCACATGGCCGTCCGCGTAGGAGAGCGCTTCCAGTCCGCGCGGCAGGTCGCGATCGAGCAACAGCCCGGGTCCATGCTCGGTGACGAGCAGCAGATTGCCCGCCTCGTCCATCCAGACTGCCTGCAGGGTCGCACAGGGCGCGCCCGTATGCGTTTCGAACGACAGCGGATGCGCGCGCGCGATGCGGTAGACGAGCGGGGTATAGGCTAGCGTGACGTAGACCCGCTGCGGCCCGTTCTGGAAATGCCAGCGTCCCTGCTCGTCGTGGGCATAGTTGCGGCCGATGAATTCGATCAGCTTCGGCTTGGTGACGAGCTCGAACCGAGCGGCGCCGCCAGGCGACGCGTGCTTGATCGACCACTGTCCGCGACGGTCCAGGTTCAACCAACCGTAGACCACAGGGACATTCGGCCATTTGGCCATGGCGCGGATGACGATATCGTCCATGAACTTGGAACTCGCTTGCCTAATGCGGGTGCATGTCAGTATATGCCCAAACAAAACCTCACGGCCAGTCTTGTGGTCACAGGCAATAACAGCGTCGCGATCCCGGAAAATTTTCAGGGGTTCTCCGTAAGCAATCTTCAATTGACTGCGGCTGTAAGACTCAAGGATACTTCGCCGGTGCCGTTGAATGATCTCTTGGCGGGCGTCTCGAAGCATGAAAAGAAAGCCTGATCCGAGGCTTGTTTTTGTCACAAAAACAGGGCATTATTTGTGACAAGATGGTAATGAAAAAACAACATAACTCCATTGATTCTAAGGTATTAAGTAGAATTTATGGCCATAGGGGGGGGTGGGTATTCACCCCCACGCATTTTCTCGACCTCGGCAATCGTACTGCCGTCGCCGCAGCTCTTAAACGCCATAAACAAACAGGACTCATCAGACAGCTGGCGCGCGGCCTCTACGACTATCCCATAGACCACCTCAGCTTCGGCCGCATCCCGCCTTCAGCCGACGCAGTGGCCCGCGCACTGGCCAGCCGTCACGCCGTACGCCTGCAACCCACCGGCGCATACGCCGCCAATGTCCTCGGTCTGTCAGAGCAGGTACCAACGCGTATCGTCTTTCTGACCGATGGCCCTTCGCGCCGTATCAAGTTTGGACGGCAGGAGATCGTGCTCAAGGGCACCACGCCGCGCAACGTAGCGACAGCCGGCCGCAAGAGCGGCACCATCATCCAGGCACTGCGTCATATTGGCCAGCGCAATGCCAACGACAAAACACTGGCTATCCTGAAGCGTCAACTGACCGTGCAGGATCGGGCGCAGTTGCTTAAGGACTTGCGCCACGCGCCCGACTGGGTCGCCGACATCATGCGGCAGCTTGCCTCCTGAACCATGGACGCCTACCTGCGCATGGCAGTTCGCGACCGGCGTCTGGCCTGCCTGAAAGTCACGGAGGAGAAACGCCTTCAGGCCGCAAGCGTGGACAAGGATTTCTGGGTGTGCTGGACGCTGCGCGAAATGTTCAACCTCCCGGACGTCGGCAGCAGGATCATCTTCAAGGGCGGCACGTCGCTCTCCAAAGCCTGGGGTCTGATCGAGCGATTCTCCGAGGACATTGATCTCGTCGTGGATAAGGATGCGCTCGGCTTTGCCGGAGAAGCGAGCCCGGATCAGGCGCCGAGCAACAAACAGCGCCGGCGCCGCCTCGATGATTTAATGGCTACGTGCCGCAGTTGGGTACAGGATCAGCTCAAGCCCGCGCTCGAACAGACCATCGCCAGGCGCTTCGGCACCCGTGAAGGCTGGCACCTGGAAGTGGACCCAGACATGGCCGACGGTCAATGCCTGCTGTTCCATTATCCGAGTGCGTTCCCGGCTGCTGAA
>JACRAS010000138.1 GCA_016234705.1 Betaproteobacteria bacterium
AGCTAACATGCTGTTGTTGCGCAAGTATCCCATGATTCGCGGCTCGGAAATCCTGTAATTGAGCAGGTTGCCTGAATTGAGCGCGGCTTTGGTCGGGCTGGGAATGATCTGGATAAGCTCAAAAAATCTCATTTGATCGATCGGGTCCGGCAAGGCCTTCATGATTGCCGGTATTTTCGGGAACAGGTCCGTGTGCGCGTTCATGAGGCCGTTTCTCACGGCGGTCCAGTGATTGTATCGCTGATCTGAATTGCCGACCCGCGCTTCTTCCTTGTCGTCGCGGGCGTTCAGTCTGGGATCGAGGGCTGCGATGGACTTCTTGATTGCCGCCCATTTCTTCTGGCCAATTTTGTCCTCGGACACCCCTGTCTGAAAACTTCCTTTGTAGGCCTCCGAGCGCGCATTGCCTATGTTCTGCTGGCCATCTGTCTCGGCAAAGAAGACGGCGAGACTGATGCGGGCTGCCACTTCGGCATGCGCTGCATCGAGACCCTTGATCCGCGCAATGACGGCGCCCAGGTCGACAACGTCTTTGAATGGCGACTCGGATTTCTGCGCATTGGCGGGCGGCGCCTGCATGATGGCGAAAAGTTTTTTGTACTCGTCGATCAGCGGCTCATGGTCGGCATCGAAATATGCCGGTGGAATTTTGTATTTATTGGGCCTCCCGATTCTGGATGGCAGCGCGTCGGTAAGGTCTTTGTACGCGCCCATCATGGCGACGCGGGCAAGATAGAGTGCCTGTCCCGGCACGTCTGGCAGCTTTTGGTTCGAATTGATCTGAGCGCGCCGCTCGCTCAGGATCGCCATGAAGTTCTGTACTGTCTTGTTGTAGGCATTGAGCGCATCCGACTGCGATGTCGTGAGTGCGGCGGGCTGAGCCAGCGCGAACGAAATGAAACTGAGATTGCCGAAGTTAACCGAGAGCCCGGCCAGATTTGCCAGACCGCACAGTCCGATGACCGTCAATAAACGAGGATAATTCAGAATGCGCACGAGCTCGCTCTCAGGTGCCAGCCTTGCCAAGGGACGGTGATGGCGGGAACAAGGATAGTGGAAAAGCCTGGTAATGTCCGCTTTGAATCATTCGTGGCCTAGCAATTTAGCGCCCGTGATGACTTTTGTCCGTTGTTGCCACAATAGCCGACAAAATGGTGCGTCGCGGCGAACGCAGCAAAGTACCTTGAGCGTTATTTTCGCGTTGCCGCCGCTGCGCTGATCTCGGCCCGAGGCCGTAGCGCCCGGCTCGCCGCCGCACTAGAATCCACCCAACAAGCCGTTCACCCGAAACTTCTTCGGGCAAGATCGGCATCTGGGCAGGCAGCGACGGGGAGGCGGCGATGGCGCGCGAGCGGCAAAAAACCAAACTCGATCGGCGAACATTCTTGACCGGCGTTGCGGTGGCCGGCGCTGCTGGCACCGCCAACACTATCTTGCCATCGGGCGCCGCGGCTGCACCGTCAATGCCGCTCAACCAGGCGCCACGGCCGTCCGCGCTGCCGCCGACGGCCAAGATGGCTGCCGCCGAAACGGGAACGCCGCAGGAGATCAAGCACCAACCCGGCAAGCCCGGCTCCGACTTCATGGTCGACGTCATCAAGACGCTCGACATCAAATATCTGCCGTGCAATGCGGCCTCCAGTTTCCGCGCCCTGCATGAATCGCTGATCGATTACGGCGGCAACAAGAGCCCCGAATTCCTCACCTGCATGCATGAGGAATCCGCCGTCGGCATGGCGCACGGCTATTTCAAGATCACCGGCAAGCCGTTGCTGACGCTGTGCCACGGCACCGTCGGCCTGCAACATGCCGCCATGGCGATCTACAATGCCTGGTGCGACCGCGTTCCGGTGCTGGTCGTCGGCGGCAACGATCTCGATGCCGCGCATCGCCCGCCCGGCGTGCCGACCTTCCACTCGGCGCAAGACATCAATGCGCTGGTGCGCGACTTCACCAAGTGGGACGACACGCCGGTATCGGCGCAGCATTTCGCGCAATCGTTCGTGCGCATGTACAAGATTGCGATGACGCCGCCCTACGGGCCGGTGATGATGTCGCTCGACGCCGGCCTACAGCAGGAGCCGCTGCGCGATCACGGCGAGAAACTTTACATCCCGCGCTACGTGCCGAGCTCACCGCCGCAGGGCGACAGCGGTGCCGTGAAGGAAGCGGCGCGTCTGCTGGCCAATGCCGAGAATCCGGTGATCGTGGTCGATCGCGTGGCGCGCACACCGAACGGCATCAAACTTCTCGTCGAGCTTGCCGAAGCCTTGCAGGCGCCGGTGGTCGACCAGGGCGGCCGCTTGAACTTCCCGAAGACGCATTATCTCAGCCGCCCGCCGAGCGTGATCGGACAGGCCGACGTCATCATCGGCATGGAGCTGTCCGATTTCTGGGGCGTAGTG
>JACRAS010000011.1 GCA_016234705.1 Betaproteobacteria bacterium
CAGCAAAATAAAAGCATCCAGGCTTGTCCACCCCAATGCCCCCGGCAATCCCCCCGCACTCGCGCGCGAAGTTCAATCACCCAGGTACCTTCTACACCACACCCAGCACCCACACCTATCGGCTGTAAATTTTTAAAGAGCAAACCCGCGGCCAAGGCCATCAGGCAAAGAGGCGGGATTATACAGCGCCGGCGAAGCCGGTCAAGTGTTTTGCAGGAATATTTCAGAAACCGCGGCGCGCACCGCCGCTCAAACGACTGCGCTCAGACAACGGTGATGCGCGCGAACTTGCGCTTGCCCACCTGCGCCACCGCAACTGTGCCTTTTGCGAGCTTGAGGCCGCAGTCGCTGACGCGTTCGCCATCGAGCCTGACGCCGCCCTGCTCGATCATGCGCAGCGCCTCTGAGGTGCTCGCGGTCAGATGCGCCTGCTTCAGCGCCTGCGCGAGCGGCAGGCCACCGTCTACCGCCGTGACTTGAACGTCGGGCATGTCTTCCGGCAATGCGCCCTGGCGAAAGCGCGCTTCGAAATCGGAAAGAGCGCGCTCGGCCGCGGTCTTGTCGTGAAAGCGCCCCACGATTTCCTGCGCAAACGCCACCTTGACATCGCGCGGATTGCGCCCGGCGGCGACTTCCTGCTTCCACTTGCCTACCGTCTCGATCGACTCGAACGACAGCAGTTCGATGTAGCGCCACATCAGCTCGTCGGAGATCGACATCAGCTTGCCGAAAATCTCCTCCGGCTTCTCGTTGATGCCGACGTAGTTGCCGAGGGACTTAGACATTTTGTTGATGCCGTCCAGCCCTTCGAGCAGCGGCATGGTGAGGATGCATTGCGGCTCCTGGCCATAGTGCTTTTGCATCTCGCGCCCGACCAGCAGGTTGAACTTCTGGTCCGTGCCGCCGAGCTCGATGTCGGCGCGCATCGCCACCGAGTCGTAACCCTGCATCAGTGGATAGAGGAATTCGTGAATCGCGATCGGCTGGTTCGCCCTGTAGCGCTTGCCGAAATCGTCGCGCTCCAGCATGCGCGCGACGGTGGAGGTCGCCGCCAGCTTGATCATGCCCGCGGCACCGAGCGCGTCGCCCCATTTCGAGTTGAAGCAAATCTCGGTCTTCTCGGCGTCGAGAATCTTGAATACCTGCGCCTTATAGGTTGCGGCGTTGGCCTCAATCTCCGCGCGCGTCAGCGGCGGCCGCGTCAGGTTCTTGCCGCTGGGATCGCCAATCAACCCGGTGAAATCACCGATGAGGAACATGACGTGATGCCCCAGTTCCTGAAACTGGCGCATCTTGTTGATGAGCACGGTATGCCCCAGGTGCAGGTCCGGCGCGGTCGGGTCGAAGCCGGTCTTGACGCGCAGAGGCCGGCCGCTGCCGAGTTTGCCGGATAGTTCCTCTTCAACCAACAGTTCGCCGCAACCGCGCTTGATGATGCGCATCGCGGCTTCAATTGCATCGCTTTTCATTGCGCTCCACGCCTGGCACACCGGAAACGGGCTGTGCTACACTTGCGCCGGACCCAAAAAGCCCAACTGGATGAATAGATACGACAAACCGATTTTAACGTACTTCGGCAGCCGGCGAGAATCAAAACTCCGCCTGCGCTGGATCGTCACTTTGTGCAGCCTGCCGTTTTTTGGCATGGTCGCCGCCTTCGGCACCGCGCCCGATACCGTGTTCTCGTTCGTCCCCACGCTAACGGTAGTTGAAAACCTCGATGTCGCCCGCTCCGAGCGGCCTGCCGACGCCAACCAGGTGTTCTGGCGCGAAGAACGTTTCGGGCGGGGCGACACCGTTTCCGATTTGCTCGCCCGCATGGGCGTGAACGACGAGGAAGCGCGCGCTTTCCTGCTTCGGGTCAAGCCCGGTCGCTCGCTGCAGTTGCTGCGCCCGGGCACCATAGTGCAGGCGCGCACTGCCGAAGACGGCACTCTGCTCGCGCTACGCTATATCACCGACAAGGGTCGACTGGTCGGCTTCGAAAAACAGGGCGCGGAATTCAAGGCGGTCGAGCAACAGCTCTCGCTTTCGCCGCAGCAGCAGATGAAGTCCGGCGAGATCCGCAGTTCGCTTTTTGCGGCCACCGACGCGGCCGGCCTCTCGGACAATGTCGCCACCCAACTCGCCGATGTTTTTGCCGGCGATATCGATTTTCACCGCGACCTGCGCCGCGGCGACAAATTCACCGTGATCTACGAGCTGTTTTTTCGCGAAGGCCGCGCCATCAAGACCGGACGCCTGCTTGCCGCCGAGTTCATCAACCAGGGCAGGAGCTACCGCGCGGTCTGGTTCCAGGACGCCCAAGGCAAGGGCGGCTATTACACGCCCGAGGGCAAGAATCTACGCAAGAGTTTCCTACGCTCGCCGCTCGAGTTTTCCCGCATCAGTTCCGGCTTCGCCATGCGCTTTCACCCGATCCTGCACCAGTGGCGCGCGCACAAGGGCATCGATTACGCGGCGCCAATCGGCACCCACGTCAAGGCCACCGCGGACGGAACGGTCGAGTCCATCGGCAGACAGAGCGGCTACGGCAATTTCATCATGCTCAAGCACCAGGGCGGCTTCAGCACCGCCTATGCCCACCTCAGCAGTTTCGCCCGCGGCCTGCGCAAAGGCGCGAAGGTGCAACAAGGCGACGTGATCGGACGTGTGGGCCAGACCGGCTGGGCAACCGGGCCGCATCTGCATTACGAGTTCCGCGTCAACAACCAGGTGCGCAATCCGCTCACGGTCGCGCTGCCTGCGGCGCTGCCGATCCCCGCCCCGCAGTTGGCGGCATTTGGCAGAGTGTCCGCGCCGCTCGCGGCAGAGCTGAACCTGCTCAGGAATACCAACCTGGCATTGCTCGAGTAAGCGGTTGATTCCGCGTGGCCGCGCGCGACCTGTTCGTCGGTTTGATGTCGGGCACCAGCCTGGACGGCGTGGACGCGGCACTGGTCGATTTCGCGTCCGACTGCGCGGTCGTGCTCGACACCGCCTATCTGCCCCTCTCCGGCCCGCTCAAGGCCGAACTGCACGCGCTACAGGCGCCGGGGCCGAACGAACTGGATCGCGCCGCAAGGGCCGGCAATGAGCTCACACGGCTGTACGCCGAGGCGGTATTGGCGCTGTTCGATCGCGCCGGCATCGCGCCTACCGCTGCACAAGCCATCGGCTGCCATGGTCAGACCATCCGCCACCGCCCCGACGCCGGCTACACGTTGCAGATCTGCAACCCGGCACTGCTCGCCGAGCTTACCGGCATCAGCGTGGTTGCGGATTTCCGCAGTCGCGACATCGCCGCCGGGGGGCAGGGCGCGCCGCTCGCTCCGGCCTTTCACGCCGCCGCGTTCGGATCCGCGGCCAAACATCGCGTCATCGTCAATATCGGCGGCATCGCCAACTTGACCGATCTGCCGGCGCAAGGCGCGGTCACGGGGTTCGACACCGGCCCGGGCAACGTGCTGCTCGATCTGTGGATCCATCGGCATCTGGGCAAAGACCGCGACGACGCCGGTGCCTGGGCACGCAGCGGTTCGGTGCTGGCCGGGTCGCTGGCAGCGATGCTGGCTGAGCCGTATTTCGCGGCGCGCCCGCCCAAGAGTTGCGGCAGGGATCTGTTCAATGCCGCTTGGCTGGAGAAATTTTCGCTAGGGCAAGCGGCACCGCAGGACGTTCAAGCCACGCTCGCCGAGCTCAGCGCCCGCTCGATCGCCGACGCAGTTGACCAATACTGCCCGCAAGCGGATGAAATTTATGTCTGCGGCGGCGGCGCGCACAACCTGTGCGTACTCGAGCGCCTGCGGCGAAACCTGTCCCGATGCCACATCGCCACGACGGCGGCGCTGGGGATAGACCCGGATTGGGTCGAGGCCATCGCCTTTGCCTGGCTGGCCAAGCAAACGCTAGCTGGCAGACCGGGCAACCTGCCGGCAGTCACCGGCGCCGGCGGCGGGCGCGTGCTGGGGGCAATTTACCCCGCGTAGCCAACCCTCTGAGGTATCCCCCAAAAAAACAGGAGCCGCAGCTCCCGTTCGACCGGCCAGACTCGCGCCTTAGCTGGAAAAAGACGATCCGCAGCCGCAGGTGCTGGTCGCGTTCGGATTCTTGATCACGAATTGCGCGCCCTCGAGTCCTTCCTGGTAATCGATCTCCGCACCGACCAGATATTGGTAGCTCATCGCATCGATCAGCAGGGTGACTCCGTTTTTCTCCATTGCGGTGTCATCGTCGTTCTTTACTTCGTCGAAGGTGAACCCGTACTGGAAGCCGGAACAGCCGCCGCCGCTGACGAATACGCGCAGCTTGAGGTCGTTGTTGCCCTCTTCCTCGATCAACTCCTTCACCTTGTTCGCCGCATTGTCGGTGAACAGCAACGGGGCCGGCATCTCTGCTACTGCATTCATGTCTTTACTCCTAAAAATAGTCTAACCACCACGTTCCCGCTCAATTGCGCGAAGCAATCTTCAGTTCCACCGTCTTGCCGCCCTCGGTGACGCTGGCACTATGCACCAGGCGGCCTTCCACCACGGCCCCAAGGTGCATTTCCAGCGTATTGTAATGCACATCGCCTTTGACGCGGGAATGGGCCTGAAGTTCGAGAAATTCCGCGGAAAAGACGGGCCCGTTTATGGACCCGTTCACCACCAGATGGGAGACGTGGATCTCGCCGTCGATGCTGGCCTGCTCGCTTACCACCAGCGTGCTCGGCTGGTCCCCAGCGGCAACGACATTGCCCTTGATCTCGCCATCGACGCGCAGGCCGCCGGAAAAGGTGATGTTGCCTTCGATCCTGGTGCCGGCGCCGATCAGGCTGTCGATACGGTTTTGCGGCTTGTTCGCCTTTTTGCGGAACATGAACTGACCCCCCAATCACGGTTCTGACAAAGCGAGGGGATACATTCCCTCGCGCTCTCCTAAACCAGAAGCTGTCACCAGACTCTTGTGACATCTATCTAAGATAGATTGAAGCTCTGCGTCGCCCGCGCCTGGGTGGAGCCGCCTTCGAAAATTCGCACCTGCACCATCTTGACGCGGGCGCCCGGCGCCACCCGGAACGTGCCTTCGACCCGCTGGAAGTACTTGAAACTGATCTTATAAGCCGGGGCCGCCCCTTCTTCGGGAAGTGTAATAATAGCACCTTTGCCGTCCTGCTGCAGGGTCACCAGCAACTGCAGATTGCCCTGGAACGGCTTATCCCGCCGGCCGCCCTGCAACAGCAGCAAGCGGTAGCGAAACTCGCCCGGCAGCGCCCCCGGATCGACGCGGAAGCGGTTGATCAACAATGTGTTGTCGCGGTGCTCGCCCGGGATCAGGTTCTCGAAGAACGCCAGATCCTCCTTCAGCCGCGCGTTTTCGTCCTCCAGCGCCTTCACCTGGCGCCCCAACTGGGTCTGCGCGGCACGCTCGATCTGCAGCTTGCTTTCGCTCGCGTTGACGTTGGCGCGAAGGCTCGCGGTTTCCTGTGTCAGCTTGCCGACGCTTTCGCGCAGTTGCGACAACTCCTGTTCGGCCTCGCTGCGGTCGAATCCGGCGAAGCGCCGCCCGGCATCGTACATCCACGCCGCCAGGGCGAGTGAACAGGACAGCACCGCGACGAGGCCGAGCATGCGCCAGTACCAGGCGACATGGGTCGTTACCGTCATGCGCGGCGCCGAGATGCCGAAACGCTGGCGGATTTTTTTCAGCAGCTTCGACGGCATCGCGGCGACTACGGAAGAACCGGCACCTGGCCGAGGCCCAGCGACTCGTCCAGGCCGAACATGAGGTTCATGTTCTGCACCGCCTGGCCCGAAGCCCCCTTGACCAAGTTGTCGATGACCGAGAGCACCACCAGGGTGTCCCCGCCCTGGGGCCGATGCACGGCAATGCGGCAGGTGTTGGCGGCGCGCACCGAGCGCGTGTCGGGATGGCTGCCTCCCGGCAGTACGTCGACGAAGGGCTCGCGCGCGTAGCGCTCCTCGTACAGTTTCTGGAAATCGAGCTCGCGCGTGACGCGCGCGTACAGCGTGGCATGAATGCCGCGGATCATTGGGGTCAGATGCGGCACGAACGTCAAGCCGATGTCGCTGCCGATGATGTGCGCGAGGCACTGCACGATTTCCACCCCGTGGCGATGCCCCGGCACGCCGTAGGCCTTGAAATTATCGGAGGCCTCGGAGAACAGGATGTGCGTCTCCGCCTTGCGCCCCGCCCCGCTCACCCCCGACTTGGCGTCGGCGATCAGATGCCCGGCATCGACCGAGCGCGCTTCGAGCAGGGGCAGCAACCCGAGTTGCACCGCAGTCGGATAGCAGCCCGGGTTGGCGACGATGCGCGCTTTGCGGATCGCCTCACGGTTGACTTCGGGCAGGCCGTAGACTGCCTGCGGGATCAGTTCCGGGCAGGCGTGCTTCACCTTGTACCATTTCTCCCATTCGGCCACGTTCTGGATGCGGAAGTCGGCGGAAATATCGATGAGGCGCACCCCGGCGTCGAGCAACCGCCGCGCATCGTTCATGGCGACGCCGTGGGGCGTGGCGAAGAACACCATGTCGCATTGATCCAGCGCGGCCACGGCGGGGTCGGAAAAGGCGAGATCGACGTGACCGCGCAGGCTGGGAAAGAGCTCGCTCACCGCCATGCCCGCTTCCTTGCGCGAGGTGATTGCGCGCAGTTCAGCCTGCGGATGCTGCGCCAGTATGCGCAACAGCTCTACGCCGGTGTATCCAGTGCCTCCGACCACGCCGATTTTGATCATTTGCGGCTCCGTAGGTGATGCCTAGTACTGGTTTGAACAAGGTGGCCTAGGGAAGGGGTGGGACCCTTCCTTTCCCACCCGGCCCCCTTGTCCCCCAAGAGGACTTTCCCCTCAGGGGGGATCGAGACCTTCGGGGCGTAAATCCCCCGATTAAAAGGAAGCTCTGATTGCGTCACCGACTTGATCAGAGCGTTTTTAGTCTAACAGTCGATCAATACGCCCTCAAAAAAACAAAAGCCGCCTCGAGGGGCGGCTTTGTCTTGCTTCCTTGGGCCAGGGTTACCGCTTGGAGAACTGCTTTGCACGCCGCGCCTTGTGCAGGCCCACTTTCTTGCGTTCGACCTCGCGCGCATCGCGCGTCACCAGCCCGGCCTTGGACAGCGCAGGCTTGAGCGCGGGGTCATATTCGATCAGCGCGCGGGTGAGGCCGTGACGCACCGCACCGGCCTGGCCGGATTCGCCGCCGCCATTCACGTTCACCTTGATATCGAAAGTCTGCAGATGATCGGTCAGCACCAACGGCTGGCGCACCACCATGCGGCCGGTTTCGCGGGCAAAATAGTCATCCAGCGTCTTGTCGTTCACGCTGAACTTGCCCTTGCCGGGCTTGATGAACACGCGCGCCACCGAGGTCTTGCGTCGGCCCGTGCCGTAGTTGTGGTTGGTCTCACCCATTGATCAAATCTCCAGCGCTTTGGGTTGCTGTGCAACGTGCGGATGCTCGCCATCGGCGTACACCTTGAGTTTCTTGAACATGGCATAGCCGAGCGGTCCCTTGGGCAGCATGCCCTTGACCGCCTTTTCCAGCGCCCGTCCGGGAAAGCGCGCCTGCATCTTGCCGAAACTGGTCTGGGAAATGCCGCCCGGATAGCCGCTGTGGCGATAATAGGTCTTGTCGTCGGACTTGCCTCCGGTGACCTGCAACTTGGCGGCGTTGACCACGACGATGAAATCGCCGGTATCCACGTGCGGGGTGTAGATGACCTTGTGCTTGCCGCGCAGGCGCCGGGCAACCTCGGTGGCGACGCGTCCGAGCACCTTGTCGGTGACATCGATCACGAACCAGTCGCGCTTGACTTCATGCGGCTTCGCGGAAAATGTTTTCATGGGGTAAACGGCTTCGCGTAAAGGGCGTGATTGTATGTCAGCGACGCGCCTGTGTCAAACCAAAGTCTATTCCGATGCGCTATCTAATGCGCCGGGCGACCGGAGATGCATAAGCGGCAATCCACGGCGTGTCATGACGATAAGTGCCTGCATCGGGACGATCCACTGCCTGGCGCGACAAGGGAAGCTCGGGCCGCTGTCCACCCGGGGCGCGGGTCGATAGCGGCCAGTACCTGCGCTCTAGTTCCGAATATTTACGCAAGTGGACATTGCATCAGAGCTTGCGGTCCTTGGTCTTTTGGCGCTTGGTGGCCCGTTCTTCACCGGTGATGTAGTGGTCGCCACGCACTGCCCGCTCGGCATCCACACGGTTCTCCTCGGTCCAGCCGCCGAGCTCGTAACCATGCCAGGGGCGCTTCGGCTTGAGCGCGGGGAGTCCCAGTTCTTCCCAGATCCGCTTGGCGCCTTCCATGTATTCCTGCTTCGGCAACGCCACGGGCGGATAGTCCCACTTCATCGTCGCATCAATGAGCAATGCCGACACGCCGTTCGGCCGGGGATAGATCGTCTCATCGTAATCCGTATCGAGCGGGACCGCAGAGGGATCCAGCATGTTCATCTTCCCCATCGGGATCTGGATATCGCGGTGCGGCATCATGCGGAAGGCCATGGCCCAGTTCACTGCGTCGGCGTCACGAATATCGATGTCCTTGTCGACGGCGACGATGATCTTGCCGAGACAAGCGTCAAAGCCCGAGGCAACGTGCAGAGCCTGCCATACCTGGGCCGGGTTGGTCTTGTCCAGTTGTATGACCAGGAAGGTCCAACTGGCGCAAGACTCGAGCAGCGCCACATCGGTAATAGTAGGAATATTGCAGTCGTACTTCAGGGCCTTGTAGATGGCCGCCTCGGCAGATATGCCGCGGAGCAGCGTGCTCTCGCTCGGCGGGAATTGGCTGATGTAGGCCTGATAGATCGGATTCTTGCGATGCGTTATGCACCTGACGGTAAAGAAGTTGTTCAGAAGCATGTGCCCCATGTAGCCGGTGGTCTCCCCAAAGGGCGCTTCCCATTCGGCTTCTTCGGTCGAGATTTCGCCTTCGAAAACGATTTCCGCCGTGGCCGGAACCTCCAGGTCAACCGTCTCACACTTCACCAGTTCGATCGGCTCGCCGGCAAGCCCGCCCGCCACAGTGTACTCGTCGATGTCGTACGGATACTTGGTCACGCTGCCAATCCCGACAGCAGGCGTGATGCCTACCACCAAGGCGGCCGGCATCGGGATCCCAAGCTTCTTGTACTTGGCCCAATGAATGCCAATGTGTTGCGAGGGATGGACCATCACACCGGTTCTCGTGGGGCTTTTGATCTGCGTGCGATAGGTGCCGATGTTGCGGATGCCCGAATCCGGATCCTTGGTCACCCAGCACGGCGAGGTGATGTACGGCGCGGGATCGTAGCCAGGCGTGGAAATGGGAATCGGGAACTCCCCGAACCCCCCGTGCGCCAAAAGATTTTCACCTACGTGTATCTCTTCCTTCACTGGAGCTTTCGAGCGATCGACCATGACCGGCTGGATCCGGTTTCGCGGACTCTGCACCAGTTTCTCGTAAATTTCCTCCTTGGAGCACATCAGCGCAGTCGCATACACGTCCCGGGATGCGGCGAAGGCGCCCACCAAAACGGGAATTGGGTAGGCCTTGCCCTTCGCGTCGACGACGTTTTCGAAGAGGAATGCCTTGCGCTGATCCTCGGGGAGCCCGCGGAACTGCCACCGAACCAGGGGCATGAGCTCCGTATCCTTGTTGATCTTCCGTTTGACACGAATGAGCAAGCCCCGCTTATCCAGAGCGGCGATCAACTGGCGCAAGTCTTTGTAATAGGCCATTACGTTTACCTTTCATTTTCGTTTGGGTGTGAAGCGGGTGAGCTTAGCAGGGGAGTGCTAGTAATGCGACAGAACGGAAAAAGGCACTTCGTCAGTGGTCGCTATTCTCCTACCTCCGCACTCCTGGCGCGGGGCAGTTCGTCTGTCCCCCGACGTGCCCGGAGGCGATCAATCTTCGGAACTCGCGCGCTCCAGCTCCGGTCGATGCGACACGACAACGCCGAGGTTCCAGAGCGCCCAGTGGAGCTCCATGTCGGCGTTGCACAGCATCATTTCGATCTGCGGAAGGTCACAGTTTTTCAGGGCCGCTGCAATCAGCGCGCGAGCCTCGTTGATGCGGGCGATTTGTTCGTTCATGTCCATGAGTATCCTCTCTAGCGATCCAGCGCGCGGCGGAATCCCTTCGGGCGCTCGTCGATGATGCGTTTGGTCTTCAGCTCGTAGCGCGGCAGGCTTTCCGGTGGAACGGGAACGGTGCGCAGGCGCACGTGCAGGGCGGCATGGATACGGTCGCTCAGCCGCTTGGCGATGTCGCCCCAGGCGTCGCGCTTGTCGGCAAGGGCTTTCACCGGCTCGAACCGGACGGTCATGACGTCGTTGTCCTCCTCGCGCGTGAGCACCAGCTCGTAGGAATTGCTGATCTCCGGCATCTGGCCGATCAGATTCTCGACCGCCGTCTGGTAGACGTTGGTACCACGGACCGTCACCATGAAATCCGTGCGGCCGAGCACGGTGCCCTCGAACTTCGTCCAGGTGCGGCCGCAGGAACAACCGGACCCGCGGCGAACCAGGTCGTGGGTTCGATAGTTGAGAAGCGGCTGCGTGGTACTGGCAAAACCGGTGACGATGTTCTCGCCTATTTGGCCGTCGGCGACCTCCGCTCCGGTGTCGGGATCCATCGACCAGGCAAAGCAGTTCATTTCGTTCAGATGCACGCCATCCCCGTTGGGGCACCCCGGCGCCATGGCATCGACTTCGGCGACGCCCAGCAGCTCGCCCGCCTTGGCCCCCCATGCTTTCTCGATCGCCTCGCGCATCGCCGGCAGCGCGGTCGGTCCCGGCTCGCCGGCGTGATAGGTATATTTGACCGACGAGTTGGCGAGATCGACCCCCATTTCCGCCGCGACCGTCGCCATGCGCAGGGCGAAGGTCGGCGTAGAGATCAGGACGGTCGGCCGCAATCGCATGATCGCGTTGATGTGGCCCTTGGTATCCAGTCCTCCGCCGGAGATTACCCGGCAGCCTAGCCGTCGCGCGCCCCAGTAGGCGCTCCAGAAGCCGGCGAAATTTCCCCACCCAAACGCAAAATAAAACGAATCCGAGGGCCGGATTCCGAGCCCCCAGAACCCATAGACCCAGGATTCGCCGTAACGAACCGTGTCGTACATCGAAAACGGGAGGGAGAGCGGCTTGCCGCTCGTGCCCGAAGTCTCGGCGTGGTGGGCGACGAATTCGAGCGGCAATGCGAGCGTCGGGCCGTAGGGCGGTTCGGCCAGTTGCAGATCGATGAATTCGCTTTTGTCGGTGAGCGGCACCTTGCGTTTGTAGTCTTCCAACGTTCGGATATCCTCCGGCTTCAGCCCGATACTTTCGAATTTCTTCCGATAGAACGGGCTGCGCTCATAGACGTAGTGGACCAAACCCTGCAGCCGGCTCAGATGCAGCGCGTCAATCTTGTCGCGCGGCATGGTCTCGGTGTATTGATTCCAAAACTTGCTCTCACGCGAGGCCTTGCCGAGCGTGGATAACTGTGCGGATGTCACTTGCGTTTTCTCCTGTTCGTTGCTCTTACTCCGCCGTCGATCCCCGATACGACGATCGATCGCGGCACACGGACAATGTCCGAATCGATTAGTTTATCGCGGTATTAAGCACCCGTCACCGCTTTTTATCAGCTGTGCTGGCCAGACACTCATAAGCGGCAATACACGGCGTGCCATGATGATGAGTCCCGCATCGGGATGACCCGGTCTGCGCAGCTCGAGCTCTCGGAAAGCGTCTTCAGAAAGCATCTTCATAATGCTAGCTTCGCGCCGAGGAAGAAAATCGCGAGAATCGCCACCGCGACCAAACCGAAGGCGAATTGCCTGCCTTCGCTGAAGCTGTCCACCGCCGGGGAGAAGTACTTGACAACGCCGTGGGCGGCTACCAGCAGACTCGGTCCCGCCACCGCCAGACCCATCAGTAAGACTGGGCTTGAACATCTTCCCATTGATAAACAGTTCAATCCGGATCATTGCAAGGCGGTCAGTTCGGCTGGAGGTTGGCGAGTTTCGCCGCTCGGTCGTACTTCTTCTGGTTTTCGCGCAGGAAATCGCGGTACTCGTCGGGCGAAGTCCACTTGATCACGGAGGCCTGGGCCTTGAACTTGTCGATAAAGTCCGGGGTTTCCGCCGCTTGTTTCATGGCGCGCGAGAGCTTGGCGACGATATCCGGCGGTGTGCCAGCCGGGGCCAGTACGCCGAACGTAGCCGAATAGTCATAGTCCTTTACCACCTCGGACAGCGAGGGCACGTCCGGGTGGCTCGCCAACCGCTGACCTGTGCCGACAGCTAACAGATTTATCGCGCCCGATAGGATATGCGGGCCGGCGGCGGTGAAAGCGGTGATGATAATAGGAACGTCGCCGCTAAGTACTGCTAGGATCGACTGGCCGCTGCCCTTATAAGGTATGTGGGCAATGTCCAGGCCAGCCCCGACCCTGAACGCTTCCATGGCGATATGGTGAATGCTGCCAATGCCCGACGATCCGTAGCTGATCTTCCCCGGATTGGCCTTGGCCTGGCGGATCAGGTCCTGCAGTGTCTTGATCGAGGTCTTGGCGTTCGAGACGAGCAGCGGCGGGTCAGTGGTCATCGAGCCCACTGCCACGAAGTCCTTCAGGGTATCAGCAGGCGCGCCTTTGAACAGGTGAGGCGCCAGCATCAGGGTCGCGGTTTCGGCCAGAAGCAGCGTGTACCCATCGGCTGGCGCCTTGGCCACAAAAGCAGTGGACAGCGAACCGCCGGCACCGGGCTTGTTTTCCACCACAAAGGCCTGGCCCAGGCTTTCAGACAGTTTGGTCGAAAGGACGCGCGCCAGGAAGTCGGGGGCGCCTCCCGGAACAAAGCCGACAACCATTTTCACGGGCTTGTTGGGGTAGGGCTGCGCGATGGCGCTGGTGCAGGCGAGCAGAACGGTAGCGGATGCTGCGATCCAGCGGGAGATCATCTTAATCATCATTTGTCTCCTAATCGTGATAATTCAGGTAAGGCGGGTCATTCAACGGAAAATCGTTATTCAGAAGTGGCGTTTTTTCGGATGGCGTCAGCGCGGCAGAGGGAGCGCGGTCCGCACAGCATCTTCAGGCTCATACCTGAATTGGAAAATACTGTCTTGTCGCTGAAAAGCTGATTTCCCCTACCCGTTGATCCTCCCTTCACGATTAAGATTTTGGTGTACGTCGTGAAATTATCGACACGGCTAGCTTCGCACCGAGGCCGGGGCGCGCGCCAGACGGACCGCGGCAAGGAAGGAAATCGCGAGAATCGCCACTGCGACCAAACCGAAGGCGAGTTGCCTGCCTTCGCTGAAGCTGTCCACCGCCGGGGAGAAGTACTTGAAGACGCCGTGGGCGGCTACCAGCAGGCTCAGTCCCGCCACCGCCAGGCCCATCACCCGGGACGCCACGCAGGCGAGCTGATCGGCCCGGCGCAGCAGGCGCGCGATCCACAGGCCGTTCACCCCGTCGGTCACCATCATGCCCGTCATGAACAGCAGGCCCAGCAGCGCCGCGTGCGCGACGCCGCCGAACTGGGTTCCGGTCAGAGCGAACAGCGCCGCCTGGCTCAGGGTGTCGAAGGACAAGGCGAACAGCGCGCCCACCAACGCGACAAGCAGCGGGTTGGCGGTGCGGGCGAACCGTCCCAGCAGCCGGCCCTTGAGGCCGACGGGGCGCACCACCTCGTGGGGCTGCGCGGAGAGCACGGCGGCGAGATTCAGGACCCCAAGCACGGTGAGAAAGCCGATGGCGATCCAAGCGCCCAGATCGTCCACCCATCGCGGCGCATGCCAGGTTCGGGCGAGCGCGCCCACACCCACCGCGATGACCAGGACCACCATGCCGTGGCCCAGGGAGAACAGAAAGCCGCACCAGCGCGCCACGCGCCTTCCGGCATTGAAGCGGGTGAGACCGTCAATGGTGGCGAGGTGATCGGCGTCGAAGCCGTGCTTGAGCCCCAGCGTGAACACCAGGGCGAGCAGGGCGAACCAGTCGTGGGGCAGCGGGTCCATATAGTAGAGGCGTGTTAGAGAGCTATTGGGTGTGTACGCGAGCGCCTCACACCGCCGCCAGCCGCTTCCCCTCGGGCTTCGGGGCGCCCAACTGGTGGATGGCAGAGGCGAAGTCGGCCTCGGTGAGCGGCGGCATCTCCTTGTAATCGGTGCGTTTCAGCGCGTTCATGCGCGCCTGCACGCACACCCCGTGGATATCGGCCCCGGACCAGCCCTCCGTCTGCTGGGCCAGGCTCGCGAAGAGTTGTTCCGCGTTCGCTTTGAATCCCAGCCCGCGGGCCTCGATGGCGAAGATTTTCACCCGGTCGTCATAATCCGGCAAGGGAATATAGAGATGCATCCCCAGCCGGCCCAGGCGCACCACCGAGGGATCCACCAGGTCGATGCGGTTGGTGGCGGCAATCACGGTCACGCCGCCTTGCGTCGTTTCCATGCCGTCCAGCTCTGCCAAAAGCTGATTCACCACCCGCTCGGTGGTACGCGAGCCGGAGTCCGCGCCCCGCAGCGGGGCCAGGGCATCCAACTGGTCGAAGAACACGATGCTCGGCGCGAGCTGCCGCGCCACGCGGAAGATGTGACGGATCGCTTCCTCCGATTCCCCCAGCCATTTGGTGAACACCTCGGGCCCATCCATGGCCAGAAAATTGACGCCGCACTCCTTCGCCAAGGCCTTGGCCAGCAGTGTCTTGCCGGTGCCCGGGGGTCCGTAGAGCAGAAGGCCGGTGGGCGGCGTCACCCCGGCGGCGCGGAACGCCTCGGGTTGCTTCAGCGGCCGCTCCACGGAATTGCGCAACTGCTCCTTCACCTCGGTCAGTCCGCCCACATCCTCCCAGGAAACGTTGGGAATGGTGACGAATGCCTCGCGGATGGCCGAGGGTCGGATCTTGGTGAGTGCGTCATCGAAGTCGCGCGCTTCCACTTCCAGCATGTCCTCCCGGAAGCGGAACGCCGCCAGGTGATCGAGCAGTCCGGAGGAGCTGCGGCGCAGGGCGTTCAATCCCGCCTCGCGGCACAACTGCATGAGGTCGGCGCCAACGAAGCCGTGGGTAACCGAGGCCACTTGGGGCAGGTGCTCGAGCGCGCTATTCGCAAGTGGCATCTCGCGGGTGTGAATATTGAGGATGTCGAGCCGTCCGTCGGCGCCCGGCGGGCCGATGAAGATTTCGTGGTCGAAGCGCCCGGGACGCCGCATGGCCACGTCGATGGCGCCCACCCGGTTGGTGGTGCCGATGACCACCAGCCCATCCACCTTCATCAGGCCGTCGAGCAGCGACAGCAACTGGGTCACCATGCGCACGTCGGACTGCGCTCCCGACTTTTCGCGGTGGGGCGCGATGGCGTCCAGCTCGTCAATGAGCACCAGGGAGGGGGCATGATGCGCCGCCTCGGCAAATATCTTGCGCAGGTTGGCTTCGGTTTCTCCGAACATGGTGCCCACCACCTCGGGCCCGTTGATGTAATAGAACCCGGCGTTCACCTCGTTGGCGACGGCGCGGGCAAGATAAGTCTTGCCGCTGCCCGGAGGGCCGTAGAAGAGGATGCCGCGCGGGGGCACGATGCCGAGTTGGCGATAGACCTGGGGAAACTGCAGGGGCAACTGCACCAGTTCCCGCACCAATTTGATTTCCTTCTGCATGCCCCCCACGTCCTCGAAGGTCAACTCCTGGTCGACCGTGATGCCGCCGATCGACGGGACCTCCAGGTAGATCTTGGTCTTTTCCGAAACAATCCCGAGCTCCGGCTGGCACTTCATCACCTTGTAGGTAGTGCCGGCCACCGAATCGTGGAACGTGGCATAAACCACGGAGCCCCGCCCGAGCGGGGTGCGGTTGGCGATAAAGCCTTCCTGCAGATGTTCGATCAGGTGGTGAGCGGTGGAGACGTCGATGGGGGGCATCAGCGTCACGCTTTCCAGCGCCGCTACGACCGGGATTGCCTGGACCTCCACCTGCTGGTTGATCTTGGCCTTGGTGGCGGTGCGCAGAAAGCGGTCGAGACGGATGATGCCGGTGCCCCGGTCTTCCCCGTAGCACTCCCCGATGCGGGCGGGAACGGGGTATTTGGTGGACTCGGTGCTGATCTGGATGACATCGCCCACCTTGAGGCTATGGCTTTCGATGACCGCGGGATCCAGGTGGACAAGACTCCGGCTTGCCACGTTGGTAAGTTCGGACTTCACGCGGTCCACGCTGAGCTTGATGCGCATGTCAAATTCTCCTATTGCAGAGGGGCCGAAATCCCGGCCCCGGCGTACCCATGGGATCCGTGGCGGCGCTACGCTGCCTTGTAATCGGGTGAAACCTCCAGTTGCTCCAAGCCGGTGCCCCGGTCCACCCAGGCCGACTGGAACGCGTTGGGCTCGCAACAAATGAGCATAACGCGGTTGTCGGGGTCGGTGTTGAAGTGTTGCGCCGTGTTGCCCTTCACGCGCAACGGGAGCTGCACCACGTCGTTCTTGGACCAGTGGTACTTCTGCCCGTCGATGATCGTGTAGCCCTGGCCTTCCCAGACAAAGATCACCTGGTTGCCCGGGTGTTGCATGCGGCCGCTGCGGCTGCCCGGCGGAATCTCCTGCACGTAGAGCGCGAGGGTGTTCATGCAAGGCCCCTTGAGCAGGGGATGCAGGTACCAGCGCATGATCCCCTGCTTGTTGTTCTCCCACGGCAGTTGCTCGCCCTTGACCAGCCACACCGATTTCTTCAGGTCCTCGCGCTGCTCGTCGCGCAGATCGAACAGTTCATTCCACAGATTGCGCCCCTTCATATTGTCGAGCATCCACTGCATGCGGTCCGCGCCCAGGTAGGCCCCCTTGTCGCTCATGCCGTTCTCCTTTCCGGTTTCGAATCAATACAATCAATACGTCTGTCGGCTAGCCGCCGGACTGCTGCTGGAAATCCGGGCTAATCTCTATTTGCACCAGCTCGCTTGCCACATGGTTAAAGCTGGGGATGTGAATGAAGGCCAGCCATTTGGCCGGTTCCGTCCCGTAGTTGTAGTGCTTGTGCTCAAGACCCTTCGGGTGCATGGGCAGCATCACGCAGTCACCCTTGCGCCACTCGATGAGCTCGCCGTTCACCTCGGTGGCGCCGTGGCCCTCGATAATGAACAGCACCAGGCCGCCCTGGTGGCGGTGCTTGCCCGACACCTTCTTGATGTCATGGATGAACACCCACCAGTCCTGGAGCGCGGTCTCGGGGTACTCCTCCTCCAGCAGGTACCACTTGACGTGGCCTTGCCGGTTCAATTCCCATTCCCGGTCTGAATCCTTGATCACAATCTGGCCGTTCATCCCAAGCTCGGCGAAATCGCCCCGGCTCTTATACGCCCAGTCGTATTTCAGCGCGGGCCCCGCCTCCAGTTCGCGCGATTTGGTGCGTGTCATATCAGCCATAACCCTGGTCCTCCTAAATAGTCTATAGTCTACAATGTGAAAAGATGGTCGAAACCGAAACGACG
>JACRAS010000137.1 GCA_016234705.1 Betaproteobacteria bacterium
CCTGGTGGCGTTGACCGGAGGGCTCGGCGCTCGATCGCGCTCCGGGGTGGTTCTCGCGGGCCTGCTGCTCCTTGCCGTCGTGCTCTGGGGAGAGATCTGGGCGATCTATGCCGCCGCCTTCACTCCCGAGTTGTTCCTTGGGGGAGTAAGCGCTCCCTCGCTCTTGGAGCTTCCGGCTCTGGTGTTTTCAGGAGGCCGGTGGGGCCGCTGGCTCTCGTGGGTGGTTGTCGCCGGGCTTCTCTCGTGGCTCCTGGCAAGCGCTGCCGCGCTCCGGGATTCAATAGCTCCCAAAGGGGCGGCGCTCTGGGCAGGCTTCATAGCAGCGGCTGGCCTCCTTAGCCTCTGGCCCATTTCTCCCTGGCGGCTGGCCCTCGCGTCCTTTGGCCTCGGCGCCTCAACGCTGGCGCCCCTCGTCCTTGCGGGCGCTCAGGCCAGCCACTCACGCGCCGCAGGTGTGGCTCTGGGGACGGGGCTCGTCCTCTACGTTGCCGTAGTCGCCGCGGGACGCTTCCTGGTCTCCGGGGAGAACTGGGCGGGCGTGATCGCTGAGCACCCGGCCCTGGTGGTCGCTCCGCTGGTTTGCGGGATCCTCCGGGTCAGCCGGCGAAGACGCCCTGGGGTTAGCTCTTCCGCTTGAACGCTTCCTCGCGCTTGCGCAGCTCCACGCGGCGTATCTTTCCCGAGATGGTTTTAGGCAGCTCCGTCACGAACTCGATCTCGCGCGGATACTTGTACGGCGCAGTCACGCGCTTGACGTGCTCCTGGAGGTCCTTGACCAGTCGTTGGGACGACTCATGCCCGGGAGCGAGGGCGACGAAGGCTTTCACCACGCTGCCGCGCATCCGGTCCGGGCTGGCGACTACGGCAGCCTCGGCGACTGCGGGATGCTCGACCAGAGCAGATTCCACCTCGAAGGGGCCTATGCGGTACCCCGCGCTGATGATCACGTCGTCGGCGCGCCCGACAAACCAGAAATAGCCGTCTTCGTCTCTCACGGCGCGGTCGCCCGTCACGTACCAGTCGCCGCGAAAGCAGTTCGCCGTGGCCTCCGGGTTCTTCATGCTTTTCGAGCAGGGCCAGGCAGCGCTTGGCGTCGAACTTGCCGCGGTCGTCAACGATCAGCAGAGCGGCCCCCATGTGCCAGGGGCCGAAGAGATTGCTGTAGGCAGCTTTCGCCCAGCCCGTGTCTGAGAGGTTCCAGTGAAGGTCGGCGGGGCGAGATCCAGCCAGTACTTCCCGGTGAGCAGGTGTGCGAGCCCGTAGGAGGCGTAAGTGTGGAGCACCATCTTAGGGCCGGCTGTCGTGCCCGATGTGAAGTAGACCATGAGGGGATCGTCGCTTCTGGTCTTGTCGAGCGATATCTTAGCCGGCGCGCTCGCCATGGCGGCCTCGAAGCTCTCCCACCCGGGGCGCGCTCCGCCCACGAGGAGGAATCGTTCGAGGAATGGGCACTGGTCGCTGACGCTCTCGACCTTTTCGGCGTTCTCAGGTGTCGTGACGACCATCCTCGCGTCAGCGCTCCGGACGCGGTACGCGAGGTCCTTCGGGGTCAGCAGCGTCGTCCCCGGCAGTTGAACCGCTCGGGAACGTTCAGGCGAAAGGCTTGCCGCTCGCGCTCATAGTCGGTCATGTTAGGCGCCCCCGTCATGCCGATGCCCATTCTGCCGACAGCACCTCCGCCTGCTCCAGCACCGTCGCCGTGGCCTTCTCCTGCTTGTCCGGCGGGTAGCCGTGCTTGCGAAGGATGCGCTTGACGAGCACGCGAAGCTGAGCGCGGACGTTCTCGCGCGCCGTCCAGTCGATGCTCACGTTAGCCCGTACCGTCGCCACAGGCTCGCGCGCGATGGTGCGCAGGGTCTCGTCTCCCAACACCTTCACGGCACTATCGTTAGTCTCCAGCGCGTCGTAGAAAGCGATCTCGTCTTCCGAAAGCCCCAGTGCCTCGCCGCGGGCGTTCGCCTCGCGCATCTGCTTCGCGAGGCGGCTCTCGTAGTAGATCGGCACGGTCGCCTTGTCCTCGACCGCCCGCTGAATGTCGTAGACGCTGATGTAGTCGCCGAAGACGGCACGTGTGTTCTTGTCGGTCAGCTCGATCGGGGTGCCGGTGAAGCCGATGAACGAGGTGCTCGGCAGCGCGTCGCGCAGGTGGCGCGCGAAGCCGTCGATGAAGTCATACTGGCTGCGGTGCGCCTCATCAGCGATCACCACGATGTTCCGTCGGTCGGAGAGAGTCGGGTGCCGGCCTGCCTTGCCGGCAGGCAGGTCGCCCTTCTCTTCCGGGAAGAACTTGTGGATGGTCGTGAACACCACCCCGCCCGCCGCCACGGAAAGCAGCTCGCGCAGGTGCGCGCGGCTTTCGGCCTGCACCGGCGGCTGGCGCAGCAGGTCCTGGCAGCGCGCGAAGGTGTCGAAGAGCTGGTCGTCGAGATCGTTGCGATCGGTGAGGACGACCAGCGTAGGGTTCTCCATTGCTGGATGCAGGATCACGCGCCCGGCGTAGAAGGCCATGGTGAGGCTCTTGCCCGAGCCCTGCGTGTGCCACACGACCCCGACCCGGCGGTCGCCGGGCTCGCCGCCAGGCTTACGGCCGGCGTAGTAGGTGCCAAACTCCTGTCGGGCTTGACCCGCCCGTGTCGTAAGGCCTGCCCGCAACGTCTCCTCCAGGGCCACGTTGACCGGGTGGTACTGATGGTAGCCCGCCATCTTCTTGACCAGCACGCCGCCCCCCATGTCCTCGAAGACGATGAAGTGTCGCACGAGGTCGAGGAAGCGGTGCTTGTCGAACACCCCCTCGATCGTCACCTGAAGCTCCGGAAGGTGGGGATCGGCCAGCGTCTCGCCCGAAATAGTCCGCCAGGGCTTGAACCACTCCCGGCCGGCCGTGAGCGTGCCGATGCGCGCCTCCACGCCGTCGGAGATGACCAGCAGCGAGTTGTACGCGAAGAGCGTGGGCAGCTCCGCCTGGTAGGTCTGGAACTGCTGGAAGGCCGTCCAGATCGTTGCGTTCTCGTCGGCGGCGTTCTTGAGCTCGATCAGCGCGAGCGCCAAGCCGTTGACGAACAGCACCACGTCCGGCCGGCGGGTGTGCTTGCCTGCCTGCGCCGCGCCCGACGCGGCAGACAGGTTCTCGCTGACGGTGAATTGGTTGACGGCGAGCCAGTCGTTGTTGTCCACATCCTCGAAATCGAGCACGCGCGCCTGCGCCCCGCCGATGGAACTAGCCGGCCGGCGATATTCGACCGTCACCCCATCCACCAGCAGTCGGTGGACAGCGCGGTTGCGCGCCTCCAGCGTCGGTCCCTCGGGCCGGGCGAGCTTGCGAAAGGCGTCCTCGACGGCCTCCGCAGGCAGCGCCGGGTTGAGCCGCACGAGGGCTTGGCGCAGGCGCTCCTCCAGCACCACCTGCCCGTAGTGCTGTCGCTCGGCCGCGAGTTCGCCGGGGGCGATGTCGGGGCCGTGTTTGACCGTGTAGCCGAGATCCTCAAGCCAGGCGAGGCCGGCATCTTCGACGACGGATTCCGTGACGCCGCGCCCGGTCATGCGCCGCCGTCCTCGAGCAGGTTGAGGACGAGCCGGATCATCAGCTCCTTCTGAGCGGGCTCGCTCTCGGCGACGAAATGTGCAGAGCCGTCACCCAACCCGTCATTCCCGCGAAGGCGGGAATCCAGTTTCATGCAATCTGCTGCCACAAATCCGCCCAGTTCGGATTCTGCTGTTCGATGACCTTCAGTTTCCAGGCTCGATTCCATTTCTTGATCTGCTTCTCACGGACGATAGCTTCTCTAATATCCTCATGCAATTCAAAATAGACAAGCCGATGGACACGGTACTTCTTCGTAAAACCATCAACCAGTTCGTTACGGTGTTCCCAAATGCGCCTGCACAAATCGCTCGTGACGCCCGTGTAAAGTGTCCCGTTACGCTTGCTTGCCAATATGTAGACTGCGGGTTGCTTCATGCGACACTCAAACACTGGATTCCCGCTTTCGCGGGAATGACAGCAGTAGAGCCCGACGCGTGCAACCTGATGCGCTCATGGGCGGAAAGGGTCCGCGCCTGCAGCCCGACCGCCTGTTCGATCTCACCGAACCCCTTCTCGCGCAGCCGCCGCTCGTTCAGCGTGTAGCCGCGGACAAGGTGACCTTTGAGCGTCCGCGTGGCCCAGATCCGGAACTGGGTGCCGCGCTGTGACTTCACCCGGTAGCCAACCGAGATGATCACGTCGAGGTTGTAGAAAGCCACCGGCCTGTCCGAGGAAGCAATGTGCAAATCTTGCACATTGCCTTTTTCAGCTAACTCACCCTCGCGGAAGACATTCCGGATGTGCTTGGTAATAACCGAGCGTTCCCGGCCGAAAAGTTCGCTCATCTGTGCCTGAGTTAGCCACACCGATTCGCGCTCCAGCCGGACATCGAGCCGGACCTCACCGTCAGGGGATTCGTAGAGGACGACCTCGCCGCCCGCGCCTCCGGCCATCGGCTTCACGTCGTGCCCCCCACGATTCGCTCGGTTCCTGGCACCAGCACTTCGCCCGAGATGAGCTTGCGCAGCAGCCGGTCGCGCGGAACGGCGCGGTTGCGCGCCTCCAGCGTCGGCCCCTCGGGCCGCGTGATCTTGCGGAAGGCGTCCTCGACGGCCTCCTCAGGCAGCGCCGGGTTGAGCCGCACGAGGGCTTGGCGCAGGCGCTCCTCCAGCACCACCTGCCCGTAGTCCTGCCGCTCGGCCGCGAGCTCGCCGGGGGCGATGTCGGGGCCGTACTCGACGGTCCAGCCAAGCGCTTCCAGCCAGGCGAGAGCGGCGGATTCGACGATAGATTCAGTGATCCCGGAACTGCTCATGGTGCCTTCCACACGTGATTGGCCGGGCGATTTGTGCTATCGTAGTGCCATGATTAAACGGTCGCTCATCAAAACGAATCCCTACCTGGCCGATCCCGTCAAGCGGCGTGAGATGTTCGTCATGACCGTCTATACATCGACCGCTGTTGAGGGCGTCCGTCTCGACGCATCTGATCTCAACGACGGGATGACTACCGAGCACGTCCAACCGAGCTCCCGTGAATCCGTAAAGTCCTCCTAACCACACCGCTGAACAGCTTCTGCATGGGTTCGTAATTCCGCGCGAGCCCGGCTCGCACGGCCGCAAAATACTGTTGCCGTTTCCGCCCGGAAAGACTCTCGAAATACAGAGGGGGCAACCCTGCCTGCAAACCCATCAGGACAGCCAGCAGTCGCGCCACTCGACCATTGCCTTCCCTGAACGGATGGATCAAGACCAATTCCACATGGATCACCGCGAAGGCCTTGGCAAGATCTTCGGTGGTAGCCGGGCGGCAAGGCGTGAATCTTCGGAGAGGCCCTTTCTCAAAGCCGGCCATCAGCTTCGGGATCTGCGCCGCAGCGGCAAATGGGAAGTGATCCTTCGTAAGGTTCACCCGGCGATACTGGCCTGCCCACGAATAGACTCGTCCTAACCAGATCTTGTGGATGCGGCAAACGTCGGCGGCGGTAAATCGGTGATCATCGTCAGCGTACCGTCCACTGATCTTCAACGGAGACCTTCCTGGCTTTCTCCCATTGGGGCTCACGAGGTTCGTGTCGAAATCGATTGCCCGAGCCAGCGCGGCTCGACTTTGACGATGTAGTTTAGCATCTCTCCCTCCTACTCCAGCGGCGTGATACGCTTCAGCGGGGCGCTCTCGCGCGCCAGTCGCCAGTCTTCCAGCAGCTCGTCACGGTGCTGCAAGGCCCATTCAACCACCAAGCCCATGACCCGGGGACTCAGGCGCCCTCCCAGCACATGCAGCGTCTCGATCTCGATGATCGCTTGGTCGCCCCCGTATCGCGCATGGAAGTGCGGCGGCGCGTGATCTCTGATTTCCGGCATCACGCTACCCCACCCGCGATCCGCTCCGCGTCTTCATGCAGATCTCACAGATGAGCTTGGGCAGCAGCGTGGCGCGCTGGAAGGTTTTGTAGCACTGCCTGGGGATAGTCGCTGCGCTCCGCCGCCGGCATGTCGAGCGCGATGTCGGGGCCGTGGGCGAACTGCCAGCCGGCGCTCTCGATCCAGGCGAGAGCGGCGGATTCGACGGTGGATTTGGTGAACCCCCTCGTCACGGCGCCTCCCACAGCGCGCGGATCGGCACGGCGTGAAACTGCTCGCCGAACGGGATCGTCGCCTCACCATCGTAGAGGACGACGCCGTGGGCGAAACGGTCGCCCGCGGCTTCCCGGAGCTTGCGCAACCCGCGGAAGT
This sequence comes from Betaproteobacteria bacterium, assembly GCA_016234705.1. Taxonomy (GTDB): domain Bacteria; phylum Pseudomonadota; class Gammaproteobacteria; order Burkholderiales; family SG8-39; genus 2-12-FULL-64-23. Next base: position 6,259 of record JACRAS010000137.1, read on the forward strand.
CGCCCTCTGCCACGCTGGATGCCGCTTTCACCTCGATGCCCGCCACCGCGTGCGCACCGCGCTCGATCACGATGTCCACTTCGTACCCGTCGCGATCGCGGAAGTGGAAGAACGCGAGCGGCTCGTCCCGCCCGCTCGCCTGCCGCTCAAGTTCTTGCAGCACGAACGTCTCGATCATGGCGCCGAGCGCGCCGCGCTCGCGCAGCAAGGCGCCGGCGTTCATGCCCAGCAGCGCGCAGGCGACGCCCGTGTCCCCCATGTGCAGCTTGGGCGTCTTCACCAGCCGGCTCATCCGGTTGCTGTGCCAGGGGGGCAGGCGCCGCAACAGAAACACGCCTTCGAGCAGCGCCACGTGGTCATGGATCGTCTGCCGGGTGAGCTGGAACGGCCCCGCCAGCTCGCTGACGTTGAGCAGCCGCGCCGTGTGGCTCGCGGCGAGCGCGAGCAGGCGCGGCAGCGAGTCCAGCGAGCGGATGCGGGACAGATCGCGCACGTCCCGCTGGATCTCGGTGTCCACGTAGTCGCGATACCAGGCGCTGCGCCGGGCAGGCGCTCGCCGCGCGAGCGCGGCCGGATAGCCGCCGGCCGCGATCCGCTCGGCCAGCTTCGCACCCAGCCGCTCCGCGAGGCGGGTCGGGAAGCGCCCGGCGAAGATCGCATCCAGGAACCGGGGCGCTCGACGGGCGATCTCACACTGCGCGAAGGGATGCAGTCGCAGGATGCCCATGCGGCCGGCGAGCGAATCCGCGAGCGCCGGCACCAAGAGCACGTTGGCCGAACCGGTCAGGAGGAAGCGTCCCGGCACCCGGCGGCGGTCCACGGCGACCTTGAGCGCGGTGAACAGCGCAGGAACGCGCTGCACCTCGTCGAGGATGACGCGATGGGGAAGCTCCGCGACGAAGCCGGTCGGGTCCCGCTCGGCGGCCGCACGCACCGCGTCCTCGTCGAAGGAGACATACCGGTAGCCGCGCCGCTCGCCGACCAGGCGCGCCAGCGTCGTCTTGCCGCTCTGGCGCGGACCGTGGATCAGGACAACGGGCGTGTCCGCGAGCGCCGCCCGCACGCGCGGCGCGAGCAGGCGAGGAATGGGTGCGGAAGGCATGACCACGGCTGATGGTAACTCCACCCATCGGCTGATTGCAAGTCCAGGTGTCGGCTGATCGCTAGTCTGGGAGTCGGCCATTCGCTGGTGCGACCTCACCCTCGTCCCGCCGCTCGGCCGCCGGCACGTCCCTGCCTGCCGACAGGCACGGCGGCGCGATGTCGGGGCCGTGGGCGATTCCCCAGTCGACGCTCTCTAGCCAGGCGAGCGCCGAGTCTTCGACGGTGGATTCGGTAAAAGAGGTCATTCCGAATCGCCCACGGGGAAAGCCTTAAATAAACAACCCATTGTTAAATAATGCATTTATGCTCATAGCCCTGCTCTCAGCCGGCTGGCTCTTAAATAAAAATCAGGCCCAAAAGGGCAGGTAACGCGCGAACTTCCGAGACCCGCCAACACTCTCGTCCGCCTTGACAAATCCAGCCTCGATCGTAGCCGTAATGACTTGAGATGCAATCGCGGCCTTGTCTTCCCCGAGGTGAAAGCGTTCCCGCAGTGTCTGGTTGGTCATCCGTTCCGACATCACCCACTTCAGCGCGCAATGCTGGTAACAGGCCCGCACCCGGTCATTTCGATCCATTTCTTCAAATGGTTTTGGCCCGTAGATTGTTACCACGGTACGCCGGTGTCCCGCCCGAAAGTCCGGTGCCGGCAGTTGATAAACCTCTGCCGCCTGTACCACACGGTCGATACCGCTGCTCTTCTCTTCGCAAATGTGGAACCGCCGCATCAAATCCGCCAGACGCTCATTACGGGACTGGTAACCGTCGATAAACCGCTCGACCGGCACTATCGGTTCGCCCGGGTTCGATATTTCAACACGGTTGCCGTAAATCTCCACCATCACCGAAGCCCCGCCAATCGTCAGATCTTGATGAATCAGGGCATTCGCGACCAACTCGCGAATCACGACCTCGGGGACAAGCTTCGTCTCCTTGCGCAGGGCGTCCACGATAATCTCGTTTTGCGGTAGCTGATTCATAACGAACTGCACCAGTCCCTGAAACCCGACGGCGTAGCCCTTGGTCCCCGTTTGATCGAGGCGTGTATCCAACTTCGATGTGCCGGTATATGCGACCACGCGTGGCGTCTTGCGCGCCAGGTCGGGGAAGTCTTCCAGCTTCTTCGCGAGCAACAGCGCGCCCAGGCGGCGTATCGCATACTGACCATCGCTCTGATCGATCAGCCGCTCCCGCAATAACCGGTCAATGACACCCGCGCGGTCGGTGGGATAAGGGAGCTTGAGCAGCTCGAAGAAGGTCTGGGTATCGAGCAGCTCCACCACCTGCTGCGCATCCAGGCCCGTTTTCGAGTGCTCCTCCAGCCGGTCCGGTTCTCCTTCGGCAAAAAATTCGCCGGAGCTGATCTTCGCTCATTGGCACCAGCGCCTCACCCGAACGCATCAGATACTTCCCGCCGAGATGATAAGCGGTGCCGCGTGGTCGTGAGGGAATGTGAAACACCAACACCCGCCCGTCCGGATGCGTAACTTCTTCGATATCCACTCGGAACCCGATGGCTTGAAACATTTTCTCCGCCATCGCGACGGGGTCCCTGAAGGCTTGTGTGCCGACCACGGGGCGCGGCGGTTTATCCGCGACACCGAGCAGCAGGCGTCCACCACCTTCGTTGGCGAGCGCAACGCAGTACTCATAGAGCCTGCGATTGTCGAACTGATTCTTCGCCTCCTTGAATTCCAGACGCTGGAATTCCGAAGGCGTCTTGCGCCAAAGGTCGATCTGCTCGGGTGTCGTTGCCATAGTTTCACAATCCCCTTAACCACTCACCCGTGCGATGTCGGGGCCGCCTGCCTGTCGCGACGCGATGCTCTGCGACCCGCCTGCTGCCGCGCGGGCAGGCGCAGGCAGGTGCGGCACGGCATAGCCGAGCGACTCCAGCCAGGCAAGGGAGACGTCTTCGATGATGGATTCGGTGATCACTCTTTAATTTCCAAGAGCTCGGAAAGAACAAGACTCACATAATCTCTGACCTTGCTGGCCTCCTCCTTTGAGTCGGCGATGTGTACACCCACTGAGGAACGGGTGTAGACCGAACGGACAAATTTGCTAATTAGACCTTCCACAACATCGACCGCATCCGCCAATGTTTTTATTTGTGGGTCCTTCGGATGCCGTGCACGGAGAATAAAGACTGCCTTCTGCTTCATCGTTGGACCTTTTGTATCGGGCTCCAACTTGAAGTTTGGCTGCTTCATTACCTCCTCATCAGGAGCGAGACAATCAAGTACCTCCCGTAGCGATTCCCTAAACTCAACGGTTGTTCCGCGCCATGATTTGCGATTGCTTGTTTGAATATCCAATAAGCCTTGCTCGTAGTAATTGGCAGCTGAGGGACTCAGCCTTCTGAGGCTCTCAACGATTCTCTGGTGTCGTGTTTCAAAATAAACACCGGGGGATCGTTGATTGCCTGGCTGAAGCAGTCTCAATTCAAGCTCGCCGAGCGCACGCCTGGCAATTGCTATAGCCTCGCGATAGTCAGCCACCCGCGTCCGGCGTTGGGTGAACCGCAGCAATTCCTGCATAGTTTGGTCCAGAACCGACAACTCGGTTTCGGTGCCAAGGACAGCAACAAAACTCGGCCGCCACTCCTCAAAATAATTCCGCACCAATATTCGGATGCTATCTTTTGCCGCCTTGGTGTTAACATGACGGGCTTTGATTTTTCGAATGAGGCGATCAACAGCATCCAGTCCTTCGGAAAGTTTCTGAACAGCGTCGCTCATACAACCGCTCGGCTTTTTATAATCGTTTCACCGGCCACGCTTACGCCCAGCGCGTTTCTGCGAAGCTCGCGCCTTCACTCTCCGGGAGACAACCGGCGAACTAGAACTGGCGCGCGGTAGGTTATGCGCCACCAGATTATAGCCAACCGGATTTAGCTTAAACTTTCCTCTATCCACCCTATCAAAATATCCCGCATTCATCGCGCGATTAAGCAGGTCTTTAAGGCTACCGGGTAGAGGAAACCCCGCTTGCTTAAAATACTTCTCCATATCGGTAGTATCTACTTCAGATTTGTGATGCGGTTGAGGTGCCAGTTCTGAGAGGTAATATGCAACAACCGCTGCCATCTCGTTGGCAGAGGAAGGTTGTTTCTCTTGTTTGAAGGCTTGGATGTCGACAATTCGTGCCTGAGCGGGGGACCCTGCTGGAGATGCCGCACCCGGGGCCTGTGCAAACAATGACTCTTTCTGTTGGGCACCGGAGAATTGGATTTTTAGTTGGTCGCATGTCATTTTTCTGAATCATTCCCCCAGTAGCGGCTGAGTTTTTCAGAAACATTCCCCCACCTTTTCAGAAACATTCCCCCACCCCCGGGCGCCGGGCCATGCTCACCTCCAACGAAAGGAGGTGGCCATGGGCTATCGGGA
>JACRAS010000135.1 GCA_016234705.1 Betaproteobacteria bacterium
GACATGGCGCCGCTGCGCGGGCCGAGCGGCGGCCGTACCGCGCTGCCGGTGGCATTGACGACGCGCGTGACGCTTTCCGGCAACGAGATATCGCTGGCCGACATCAATGCCACCATCGCCGGTTCGGTCGCGCGCGGAAAACTTGAAGTCGGGCTGGCGCGGCCGTATCGCCTGCGCGGCGAGATCGAAGCCGATCAGGCCGACGGCGCCAGTCTGGTGGGTGCGGTGATCGGCATGCCAGCTCCATCAGGCAATAACAGCAACGTGTCCTCGATCTGGTCGAGCGAACCTTTCGCCGCCGGCGCATTTGGCGATTTCACCGGCGAGATCGCGCTCAAGGCGCGGCGCCTCGATTTGCTGCCGCAGGTCACAGCACGGGAATTTCGCGCATCGCTGCGGTTCGCCAAGGACGAATTCACATTCGACGACATGGCCGGCGATGTCGCCGGCGGCCGGCTCACCGGTCAGGCTTCGTTCCGCACCGTCAATAACGGCTTGCAGGCGCGTGCGAAGGTTTCAGTCACGGGCATCGACGCGGCCAGTTTGCTTTCCGCAGGTGCGCGACCGCCAATCACAGGCTCGCTCGGCTTTGCCGCCGAGATCGCAGGTGCCGGCTTGAGCCCGGTCGCATTGATCGGCTCTTTGCAAGGAGCGGGAAAGATATCGCTCACCGATGCCCAATTCGCCGGCCTCGATCCGCGCGCTTTCGACGCCGTCACTCGCGCGGTGGATCAGGGCCTGCCGATCGATGCGGGGCGCATCTCCAACGTGGTGAGCAAGGCTTTGGAAAGCGGCCAGCTTTCGATCAAGCGAGTGGAAGGCACCGTTGCCGTCAGCGCCGGGCGGATGCAACTGAGCCATGTCGCCGCCGATGCCAAGGACGCTGTGCTGTCGCTTTACGGAAATCTCGATCTCACCGACGGCTCGCTCGATGCATACCTGGTACTGTCGGGATTGAGCCAGGCGGCCGGCGCCCGGCCCGATATTTTCATGGCCTTGAAGGGGCCGGTCGCCGCGCCGTCGCGCAGCGTGGATGTCGCGGCGTTGAGCGGATGGCTCACCTTGCGCGCGATCGAAAACCAGGCGAAGCGTATTCAGGAGGTCGAGCGCGCTCAACAGCGCATACAGGAGATGGAGCAAGCCCAAAAGCGTATTCAGGAGATCGAGCGCGCCCAGCGGCAACGCGAAAGTCAAACCCCGCTGTCCAAGAGCGAACAGGCGCCGGCCTTGCCGCCACCGGTCGATATCGGGCCGACGCCCGTGCCGGGGCGCCAGTCTCAGCCGGCGGCTTCAGTCGGCCCGCAGAACTGAGGGAGCCGAGCGCGCGCCCGCCTCGCGGGAGACGCCTTGCGCGCCGCGCGCTTCGCCGAGCTGCGCGCGATAATAATCGAGAACAAACAACCGGATCGCGGACGATAGATTACCGTGACGGCGATCGGTATCGATCGAGGCCACCAGGTCGGACAGAGTCATCTCGCGGCCGGTTGCGATTTCTTTCAATCCCTTCCAGAACGCGTCTTCGAGGCTGACGCTCGTCTTGTGGCCCGCGATGACGATCGAGCGTTTGACAACCGGGGATTTCATCGGCCGTCTCCCATGTCAATCCGGTGGCGGTCGAGGTCGCGGCGGGCCTTGTCCTGCTGCGCGTCAGCGAGCTTGCGTTGCTGGTTGGGACGGCCGTGGGCCAGACGATGAGCGTGGGCCCGCTGATCGTCGGCGCGCCGTTTGGCTCGCTTGCGCGCAGTTCGTAGATTGACCAATTCAGCCATTCAGAACCTCGATGGTAACAGGATACATTGGTCGCTCGGGCTTCACGTGGTTCCGTGCATCGCCACCAATAACGTCAACTCTTAGGCAAAGGACAATTTTTGCTTTGTCTGGTGGGTGACTCTATAGGATTGGGCGGTCACTTTGGTCGAAATTGCCTAGCCAATTCAACACACGGTTAGTTGATTGTAATAGATCAGTCCGTCACCGGCAGCGAATACAATGAGATTTTTGCCGTCTAATGGCCGGGACTGCAAGTTACTTCCAAATGTATATTTAGCTATTTGAAAAGATTTACTATCGAAAACATGAAATGACCGTTCACCAAACCCTATTGCAATTTCCCGTAACGCGCTATTTGACATGGAAATTCAGTAAAATAGGAACTGGATACGCATATAAGATGCGTAAAATACGTTCTGCGACTGCGGATATAGCTTGGCATATTTCTACCATACGTTGCGGCGACCCTGAATATTCGCGCGTGCCTGTGCAAAACGGCGAGCCATTCGGCTGCCGCCGGCCGGCGAAACAGATCGACGATTTACCGGGGACGAGTCATTTTTTGCGGGCGCACCAGACGATCGAACTCACGGCCGGTGACGAATCCTAAGCGCAGGGCTTCCTCGCGCAGCGTGGTGCCGTTGGCGTGCGCGGCCTTGGCGACCGCCGCCGCCTTGTCGTAGCCGATCTTCGGCGCCAGCGCCGTCACCAGCATGAGCGAGCGCTGCATCAGCTCGGCAATGCGCGGCTCGTTGGCGCGGATGCCGGTCACGCAATGGTCGGTGAACGAATTGAGCGCGTCGCCGAGCAGGCGGATCGATTGCAGCATGCAATAGGCCAGCACCGGCTTGTAGACGTTGAGCTCGAAATGGCCCTGGCTGCCGGCCACCGTGACGGTGGTGTTGTTGCCGAACACCAAAGCGCACACCATGGTGAGCGCCTCGCTCTGGGTCGGGTTGGTTTTGCCCGGCATGATGGACGAACCGAGCTCGTTGCTCGGCAAGATCAATTCGCTTAAGCCCGAGCGCGGGCCGGAGCCGAGCAGGCGGATATCGTTGGCGATCTTGAACAGCGCGGTGGCGGCGGCGTTGATGGCGCCGTGCACGAACACATAGGCGTCGTGGCCGGCCATGTGCTCGAATTTGTTGGGCGCGCTGGTAAACGGCAGCTTGGTCAGCCGCGCGATGCGGCGGGCGAAGGCCTTGGCGAATTTCGGCTTGGAATTGAGCCCGGTGCCGACCGCGGTGCCGCCCTGCGCCAGCGGATAGAGCTCGCGCTGCGCCAGCTTGAGCCGCGCGATCGCCGACTTCACTTGGCTCGCATAGCCGGAGAACTCCTGGCCGAGCGTGATCGGGGTCGCGTCCATGGTGTGGGTGCGGCCGATTTTCACGATACGAGCGAACTCTTTGGCTTTCCTGTCGAGCGCCTGCTGCATGCGCACGAGCGCCGGCAGCAGATGCGCGGACATCCGCATCGCCGCCGCGATATGCATGGCGGTCGGGATCGAGTCGTTGGACGACTGGCTCATATTGACGTGATCGTTCGGATGCACCGGTTTTTTGGCGCCCAATTCGCCGCCGAGCGCCAGATTGGCGCGGTTGGCGATCACCTCGTTGACGTTCATGTTGGTCTGCGTGCCGGAACCGGTCTGCCACACCAGCAGCGGAAAATGCTCGTCCAGCTTGCCGTCGGCGATGTCCTGCGCCACCGCGACGATGGCCCTGGCGCGCCGCCGGTCGAGGCTGCCGAGATCGCGGTTGACCTCGGCCGCTGCGCGCTTGATCAGGCCGAGCGCATGCACGATTTCGATCGGCATGCGTTCGCTGCCGATGCGGAAATTATGCAGCGAGCGCTCGGTCTGCGCGCCCCATAATTTATCGGCGGGAATGTCGAGCGGCCCGAAGGCGTCGCTCTCAATGCGAATCTTGCTGCGAGCCTTGGCGCGCCGTTTGGCCATTATTTCTTGCGGAAACGGTCGAGGCGGACGACTTCGGCGCCACCGCCGGCGGGCTTGTCGGGCTGCGGCTCTTCCGCCGCCGCGGCCGGCGAGGTTTCCGGCGCGGGTACGCTCTGCGGGATCGAGGGCACGCGCTTGCGCTTGGCCGGCTTGTCTTGCGCCAATCCTGGCGCCGATCCTTGCGATTTGTCCTGCGCATTGGCCGGCGTCTGCTGGCCTTCACCCTGGCTCTCACTGACCTCCTCGAATTGCAGGCCGAACTGCACCGACGGGTCGAAGAAGCCATTGATCGCATCGAACGGAATGCCGAGCCTTTCCATGATGCCGCCGAACGACAGGCCGACCTCGAAAGCCTGCTCGCTGACGGTCAAGTCCCAGAACTGGTGCTGCAGGATGATGGTCATCTCGTGCGGATATTGCGCGCGCAGGCGCTCCGACATGCGCACGCCGTCGGCCTCGGTATTGAACGAGATGTAGAAATGATGATCGCCCGGCAGGCCCTTTTTGGCGGCATCACCGAGCACGCTGCGCACCACACCGCGCAGCGCCTGCTGGGTCAGGAGATCGTAACGGATATGGTCGGCCATGCGGGCTACGCGATCCACATTGAGGATTCGGGATGAATGCTAACGCCGCGCCGGCTCCAGCGCCACGTCGTCATAAGGCAAAACCGACGGGAAAGATGAAAGTGGAGGCTTCTGTTGCCAGGTGCCTCCGAACCCCGCCTAACCGCTGCTAAGACGGCTAGGACTTGTAGGCTTGGTTAGTCAAACCGCTTACGCGGCCTGAGCAACCGGAGCATAGTTGTCGTTTGCAACTATGAGACGGCCCGATAACGGCGGTACCATGCCGAGCAAAAGTCCGCCCTTTACGCCCTCGTCGATCCTAGTTCGCCCCCGCCGAAGCCCAGTCCCGTCGCGACGAAGCCCGCTGGGCTCGGGTGGAGGCGCCGGGTACTGCCCCCGGGTCCGAAAGGTTTATTACGACGGCCGTTTATCGCCATAGCCGGGTTGCCCCGGCGCATTGAATATAGGCGCTATTGGTTGACAAAAACAGAGCAGCTGGGGCGTTTCACGTGAAACAATTCCTATCGCGCCATGCGCCGCGCGCATGGCGAGGATAACTCGGGGCCTGATTTTATTTAGTTTGCGAATGCGCTCTGCGCATGGCGCGCTGTTCATGCTCGTAGAAGCACGAATCCTCGGGGCCGAGCATGACCGAGCAGGGCCAAATCATGGGCGTTTTCGGTGTCACGACGAGGCGATGTTCGGCGACATGCGCGGGGGCGTAGTCCGAGATCGGAGCTATCCCCGGGCCTAGGCAATTTACACAATTGAGACAATCCCGCGCCGTCTCCGCGATCGTTTCCGATCCGGGCCGAAAAGGCCGCCCAAACGGATCATTCTTCCTGGCATTTTATTGAACTTAGCGGGACCGGCGCGGTTATCAATTGCGTATTTCAATATGAAAGATTCAGTCATGTGTTCGTTGCTTCGCGCGGTTTTTGCTTCTGCTTTACTTTGTCTCGCCGCGACCGCGCTGCCGGCGGTGGCGCAGAACGAGCCATCCCGGGATGTGGGGGTGACGAGTCCGGAACCGGGCCTTCCGAAGGAGCTGGGAGCGCCGGTTCTGCCATCCACGCTCGAAGCGCCACCCGCCGAACCCGCACCGACGTCCCTCGTACAAACGGCGCCTGCCGTGCCAACCGTAGCGTTGCCCGCCGTACCGACCGCAGCACTGCCCGACAAACCCGCAACGACGCCCGCCTTACAAGCGACCCCTGCCGTCCCAATCGAAGCGGCGCCCACCTTACAAGCCGCACCCACCGCGTCGACCGAAGCCGCGCCCGCCGAACCCGTAGCGACGTCTACCTTACCAACGGCGCCTGCTGTCCCCACCGTAGCGGAGCCCGCCGACTCCGCAGCGACCCCCACCTTGCAAGCGGCGTCTGTTGTCCCAACCGAAGCAGCGACCGCCATACCGAACGAAGCGATGCCCGTCTTACAAGCGACGCCTGCCGCCCCAATCGAAGCGGCGTCCACCTTACAAGCCGCGCCCGCCGTACCGACCGAAGCGACGCCCGCGCCCGCCGCGCCCGCGCCGGTCGTCCAAATCCCGCCAGCTGGTTTCGGAGTGGCGCAGAAATTACAGGAACTGATCGCAACCCGGCTGGCCGATTTCATCGAGCGCAAGCCGGAGCAGGCCGCGGTCGAAGCCTTTTATCGCGAACGCGGCTTCCAGCCGCTGTGGACGTCGAACGGCGCGGCTACCGCGCGCGCGGCGGAGGTCGCCGCGTTTCTGAAAAACGTCGCGAGCGAAGGGCTCGATCCGAGCGACTATCCCGTTCCCAATCTGGCGGCGAAATCGACCGATGACGAGGCGGCGGCGAATGAGCTCAAGCTCACGCGCTCGCTATTGACCTACGCCCGCCATGCCAGCAGCGGCCGCGTCAGCTACACGCGGGTCAGCGCGTCCATCCTCTATCCTGCGAATGCGCTCGCGCCCGAGGCGGTTCTGTTGCAGGTGGCGTTGGCGCAGAATGCGCGCGACACGCTGCTCTCCTTCGAGCCGCAGCATACCGGCTTCAAGGCGCTAAAGGCGGCGCTGGCCGCGCAACGTAACGCGCCGCAGCGCGAGAGCGCGCCCGCGCGGCGGGGCGAGGCCAAGCCAGCGCGCGTCGATAGCGCCGGCCTGATCGTCGCCAACATGGAGCGCTGGCGCTGGCTGCCGCGCGACCTCGGTGCCGCCCATGTGATCGTCGACGTTCCCGACTACACGCTCGCCGTGTTCAACGGCGGCAAAGAACTCTGGCGCACCAAGATCGTGGTCGGCAAGCCGAACCTGGCGACGCCGCTGCTGAGCGAGACCATGAAATATCTCACCATCAACCCGACCTGGAACGTGCCGCCCTCGATTATTCGCAACGAATATCTGCCGAAGCTGGAACGCGACCCCGACGCGCTGGAGCGCATCGGCCTCAAGGTGGCGCGCAATCATGACGGCTCGCTGCGCGTCTATCAGCCGCCGGGCGAGCGCAATGCACTCGGCCGCATCCGGTTCAATTTCCCCAATGTGTTTCTGGTCTACCAGCACGACACGCCGCAAAAAAGCTTCTTCGCGCGCGAGACGCGGGCGCTCAGCCATGGCTGCATGCGCGTGCACTATCCGGAGAAATACGCCGAGCTGCTACTGTCGCTGTCGCAGCCGGAGGATGGCTTCACCATCCGGCGCATCAGCAGCCTATACGGCGGCGAGGAGCGCACCATCAATTTGAAGCGGCCGATTTCCGTGCACGTCACCTATCAGACCGCCGTCGTCGACGAGACCGGCCAGTTGAAGACGCGCGACGATATCTACGGGCTCGACGCCGCCATCCTGAAGCTGATGCGCGGCAACGAGCGCGCGGTGGCCGATCTGCCGATCGCGCGCGATTACAAGTCCAGCAGCAAGCCGGTGATGGCGCGGCTGCCGGAACGCTCCGCATACGACGCGCGCGCCTCGGCCGAGTTCGACGAGGATCGTGGCAGCCCGTCGGGCGGTTGGAATCGCCGCGGCTGGGGCAATCAGGGTTATGGCGATTCTAGCGTCATGACTCGCTGGTTCGAGCGCGCCGTCGGGTCCTGGTAGGCTGGGGTTATGGATTCCGGGCTCGCCCGCCTTCGCCCTTTGGGCTCAGGCGTGCGCGCCCCGGAATGACGGGTGGCGGGGCGCCGCACGACTTTTACCCCAACGCGCCGTTCAGGCGGCGCGCACGGTTGAAAGGAACTTGCCAACTTCGGTTTGCAGATGCGCGCTTTCCTTCGACAGCACCTGGGCGGAGTTGAGAACCTGCGCCGATGCCGAGTTCGTCTGGCTCGCGCCGCGACTGACCTCGGTGATGTTGGCCGCGACCGTTGCCGTGCCGCCCGCGACCTCCTGCACGCTTTGCGAGATCGATTGCGTTGCCGCACCTTGCTGCTCGACGGCCGCCGCGATCACCGTGGCAATTTCTGAAATGCAACAGATCGTCCCCATAATCTCATTGATGGCGTTGACCGAGTCTTGTGTCGCAGTTTGCATGCTGGAAATCTGTGACGCGAGTTCGCAGGTCGCCTTGGCGGTCTGGATGGCGAGCGCCTTGACCTCCTGAGCGACGACCGCAAAGCCCCTGCCGGCCTCGCCCGCCCGCGCCGCCTCGATCGTGGCGTTGAGGGCGAGCAGGTTGGTCTGTTCGGCCACCGCCGCGATGAGCTTGACCACGTCGCCGATGCGTTGCGCGGCCTGCGACAGTTTGGTGATGCGCGTGTCGGTCATGCGCGCCTGTTCCACGGCCTCATTGGCGATCTTGCTCGATTCCTGCACGTGCCGGGCGATTTCGTTGACCGATGCGGCCAGCGCATCGGACGCCGAAGCCACCAATTGGACGCGCGTGGAGGCTACTTCGGAAACCGCTGCGACCGTCGACGCCTGCTGCTGATTGGCCTCGGCGGTCGTCGCCAGAATGGAGGCGGTAGCCCCGAGTTCGCTCGCGGCGGACGACACGACGTTCACGATGCCACCGACCGCCGCGTCGAATTCGTCGGCGAGCTTGTGCATGTCGGCCTTACGCTGTTCGGCAGCGCGCGTCTCTGCTGTCTTCTGCTCGGCACGCAGGCGATCGGTCTCGATCATGTTGTCCTTGAATACGAGGATGGCCCCGGCCATCTTGCCGATCTCGTCGGCTCGATCCTGAGTAGGAACCTCGATCGTCTTGTCGCCATCAGCTAGGCGTCGCATCGCGTCCGTCATGCCGGTCAGCGGCCGCGTGATAACCGATCCGAAGATCAGCCGGATTCCCAGGATCACGAGCAGGACCGCTACGACGGTACCGGCTGTCATCAGCAGGAGAAGCTGCCACAGCGTGGCAACGTCCTTGGCGGTCGATATGCTGCTCGAAAACACGGCAATCACGTCGCCGTCCGTTTCGCCGATGGCGTCGATATGACAGGCGTCGCAGACTTCTTTCCGTGTACCCGAAGTCTTCCCGAGGACAATCGGCAGGCTGTAGCGATAGGTGCCATCGACAAAGCGCCCAATCGGCTCGCCGGTGCGCAGCGCCTCCTGATCGACGCTATCCAGCGGCGCTTTAGCGGCATGCTCCGGAGCCGTTTTCGCCATGTAGGCTGTGACCTTCGGGCCCCAGACACTCCAAAGCTTCCCGGAATAATCTTCGTTGCGGCTCTTGAACCACCCGTTAAACACCTCGATGGCGACGTTCTCCGGATCGTCGAGCCGCCGTGCCATCGCGCTGTCGACCAATGCGTTCAGCGATTTGAGCTCGTTCTCCGAGAACGCACGCAGTTTCTCTTCAAGACTTGCAAACTCGTACCAGCAGATGAGGGCGAGCGTGGCGGTGGCAAATGTCAGTACGCCGGCACCGGCAAGCATCATGAAGCGTGCCTGCAGGCCGAGAGTCTTCCACGCAAAAGTCATGATGCGAAGCTTTGAGAAAATTCCGCGAAGGACGGGCCGAGGCGTCATTTGTATGGAGCAAAAGCCGTTAAGACGGCGTTAACGATAAGTTCCCCAATTGGGCGAACCCTATAACGCACGTCGCCACCTTGTGCGTCGTGGCGCGGCTAGCCGCCGCGAATGACCCCAAACCAGTTTGCGATCGGTGCGAATACCAATCCTGCGACAAGGCCGTAGACGAAGGCTTCGACCAAGCCAATCAACATCCCCAGCGGCGTCCAAGCAAAGCCGGGGTAAAATTGCAGCCAAGCCTGGTGCAGGCCGCGATCGGGAACAATAATTGCTAGCGCAAGGCAAGCGAGATACCCGACGACGAGAAATGACCCCAAGCTAAGACCAAGTGGCAGTGGCCGAAGAGAACGAGAATGTTCATTCATGGCTCTACTCCAATTTGTCTGTGGTCCTATTGCCGATGGCCCCGATTTGCGACGGGCCGAAGAAGCGCGCCCCGGACGTACGGACGCGCTGAGCGCGTCCGTACTGAAGACAGGGAACTCAAAGATCACACATCCCTATCTTCACCGGAGCGGAGCGCGCAAACTCAATTGCCGTGCGGGACGACCGTTTGCGGGCCGCCGCGATAAGCGTGCGGCGCCTTGGCTCTTTCCCCCATCGCAAAGATATCGCCTCCGCTGCTGACTTGCCTTGTCGTGTGCGGAATACTCGATCCAGGCCCGCCCAC
>JACRAS010000136.1 GCA_016234705.1 Betaproteobacteria bacterium
GGTGGCGATATGGTTGCCGTCCTCGATCATCATCAGCTCGACAGGCCCCTTCACCTCGCGCGCCAGGCGTTCGGCGTCCTTGGCCGGTACGATGCGGTCGAGCCGTCCGTTCACGATGTAGATCGGGCAGGTGATATTCTGCGCGATGTCTTCCAGCGACAGCGTGGCGGCGTTCTTGCGCGCTTCCTCTTGCGTTTTGCAATGACTGCGTACGCGGAAGGCTTCGCGCGTCAGTTCCGGCAGACCGTCCCAGGCCTCGCCCCAATTGAACGGGCCGCCGAGCGCGATGCAGGCCTTGATGCGCTTGTCGAAGGCGGTCGCGCGCGGCGCGTAATAGCCGCCCAGGCTCACGCCCCACATGCCGATGCGCGCGGCATCGAGATCGCGCAGCGTGCCGATATAATCGAGCACGGCCTTCACCGGCACCTCGTAATCGCCGCGGATGGGAAAGTCGTATTGCGCCTCGCCCTGGCCGGGACCTTCGAAGATCAACGTCGCCATGCCGCGCGCCAGGAACGGATTTTCGTAGGCCTCGCCTTCCTCCTTGGTGGAGTCCAAGCCCACCGCCATCGTCACCACCGGCGGTTTATCGACGCCAGCCGGCTTGCGTAGAATGCCGGCGAGCGTCTTGCCCTGATAGGCAATCTGGACTAGCTCGCCGTGCGGTCGGAGATAGGGCAGCGCCAACTGGCGGCATTCGATCTGTTTCTTGTGTGCGGCCTTCATCTGCGCCTGGTCGTGCACGAACAGGAACGAGGCGAAGTGATAATAGACGGCCGCGCGCGACAAGCATTCGGCGGCGGTGAGCAAATGCTTCTTGGCCAGCGCAGCACGGCCGAGTTCTTCGTGATGCGCCGCGCGCGCCGACCATGCGCGGCACCACTCGCTGTAGGACGTGATCGACTTGGTCACCTCCTCGAAATCGGTGAGCACGACGCCGTTGGCGACGAAGCGCGGGCCCCAATGCGAGATTGCGGCCGTGAGCAAGGGGTCGGATGACAGTGCTGCGCCCGCTTTCAGCGTTCGAGAACAAATTCGGCTTCGCGCGCCTCGCGCATCAACGTGCCCCACACCTGCTCGCGCAATTCGGCGAAGCGCGGCAGACGCAGCGTGTCGCGCGTGCGCGGATGCGGCAGGTCGATGGTGATGGTCTCGTGGATGCTCGAGGGCCGGCCCTTGAGCACGATCACCCGGTGGCCGAGCAGCACGGCCTCCTCGATCGAATGGGTGACGAAGATCATGGCGGTTGGCCGCTGCTCCCAGATGCGCAGCAGCTCGAATTGCAGGATCTCGCGGGTCTGCGCGTCGACCGCCGCGAACGGCTCGTCCATCAGCAGCACATTGGGCTCCACGGCGAGCGCGCGGGCCAGCCCGCAGCGCTGCTGCATGCCGCCCGACATCTGATACCCCTTCCATAGCTGTTTGAATCGAAAACTTTCTGCGGTGGCTTGGTGCCTGGCATAGGAGGGGTTTTGCAAGGGCCGCGGGGTGTGATTCGCTGGGACCATCTGATTCGGGGGTGAACAGATGGTCAAATGCACCAAAGGCCAGGTCAGGCGGTTGAAGACAGCGCTGCGTTGGAAAGGAAATCCGGAGCTGCGCCAACGCATCCAGATGGTGTTGCTGCGCGAAAGTGGGATGACGCAGCCCGCGATTGCGGAGGCGATGGGCGTGTCGCTGAGCACGGTGAACCGGGCGCACATGGCCTATGACCACGGCGGGCTCGAGGCGCTCAAATCCAAGCCGAGCGGCGGACGCAAGCGGGAAAACATGACGCTGGCCGAGGAAAAGGCCGTGCTGGCGCGTTTTGCCAAGGCCGCCGGGGCGGGCGAGATGTTGAACATCCACGATCTCAAGGCGGCGTATGAAAAGGCCATCCGGCACGCAACCAGCAACAGCACGGTCTACAATCTTCTGACCCGGCATGGCTGGCGCAAGCTGATGCCGCGTCCGTTTCATCCCAAACGCGACATCGCGGCTCAGAAGTCTTTTAAAAAAACGGTTTTCCAAATGCGGTGAGGAAGGCCCGGCGGGCTGCCGCTAGGCGCGGTCGTCGCTTGCGGATCATGTTCACCGATGAAGCGCGGTTCGGCCGGATCAACCGCCCGCGGCCGTGCTGGGCTCCGATCGGCATTAGGCCCGAGGTCGCCTCCCAGCTTATTCGCGAATACATCTACTTATACGGAGCGGTCTGCCCGAAGGACGGAACGTGCGTCTATTTGATCATGCCGACGTCGAATACGGCATGCTTCCAGATCTTCCTCAATGTCCTCTCGCGAAAATTTGCCAGGCAGGACATCCTCTTGGTTCTCGACGGCGCCCCCAACCATCGCTGCGGCGACCTCGCGCTTCCCGGCAATATCTCGCTGCTGTTCCTGCCGCCCTATTCGCCGCAGCTCAACCCGAAGGAAAATCTCTGGGATGAAATCCGCGAGAAAATCTTCAAGAACTACGCCCTCAAATCCATCGACGCCGTCCGCGCCAAGCTCGAGCAGGCGATCCTCTATATCGAACGCAATCCAGAAATCGTCAAATCCATCACGTCCTTCCCCTATATCGCCAAGTCACTCTGATGTGGA
>JACRAS010000139.1 GCA_016234705.1 Betaproteobacteria bacterium
ATCGGCGCACAGCCGTGCGGCGCGGTGGGTGAAGGCCCGCGCCGCCGCGGTATTCTTTTCCTCGGGCGGCGGCGCCGCGCCCACCAAGATCGCGAAATAATTGAACAGCCGGTACGACCAGGCGAACTTGAAGAAGGCGTAGACGAAGATGATGGCGAGCCCCAGCATCTTCAGCTCCCACAATTCGCGCGAGGAGGCGGTGCCGAACGGCAGCAACGCCACGACGGTCAAAATTTCCTCGGTCGAGCGCAGTAGCGTGAGCGTGCCGCCAATGGCGATCAAGCTGGTGGAGGCGAAGAAGGCGGTGCCGTTCTGCAGCGCGGCGGTCACCTGCGCATCCACCATGCGCATGTCGCGGGCGAGCAGCCGCTCCATCCATTCGTCGCGATAGGCGTTCATCAGAGCGTTCAGGCCGCTCTGGCCCTTCGCGGTCTTCTCGATCACGATGGAATAGGCGATCCAGGCGCCGAGGAACCAGGCGAAGGCGAGCAGGTCGGGCAGCGTGAAGGCCGGCATGGCGAGAAGGCTCCCACTTCCATCCCCATGCTACGCCATCGACTTGAGCGGCGGCTACCGCTCTGTCACTCTGCATGATAATTGCGCATGATCTTATCCGACCTTCCTTCGCTCGCCGATCCAGCCTTCGCAGCCGAAGCGGCTGCTTCGGCGGAGTAGGCAGCGGGCTTCGCGAAGGCGGGAAACCGGTGCCCATCCCCGATCAAGTCGAGGACAAGCTTTTCGGGATCATGCGCGCAGGAGGACGTTATGCCGCAGACCATTACCACTGGATACAAGGCCCTTTGCGACGCTGCCGAACGCGAGATCGAGACGTTGCCGGTCGAACAGGCCATCAAGCTCGTCGGCCGCGATGACACCGTGCTGGTCGATCTGCGCGACCCGCGCGAATTGCAGCGCGAGGGCAGGGTGCCGGGCGCCTTCCACTGTCCGCGCGGCATGCTGGAATTCTGGATCGACCCGCAAAGCCCCTATCACAAGCCGGTCTTCGCGCAGGACAAGAAGTTCGTGTTCTACTGTGCCGGCGGTCTGCGCTCGGCCCTGGCCGCGCAGACGGCCCAGCGCATGGGGCTCAAACCGGTCGCCCATATCCAGGGCGGCTTCGGTGCCTGGAAGAAGACCGGCGGCCCGGTCGATGTGCCGGAGGCCATGCCGGGCGAGGCCAAGAAGCCGGCGTGACCGGATTTATTCGCGCGCCTGCTGACCGCCATCAGAAAAATTCACTTGCCGCCGTGGGGGCTGGCCCCGCACCTTTGATCGAGCGGAATGGACCGTAGCCGGGTGGAGCGGGGTGGCGATGGCGCTGAAACTGATTATCGGCAACAAGAACTATTCGTCCTGGTCGCTGCGGCCGTGGATTGCCATGACCGCGGCGGGGATCGCCTTTGAGGAGGTCTTGATCCCCTTCGACACCGCCGAATTTAAACAATATGTCGGCGATCTGTCCGGCACCGGCAAGGTGCCGGTCTTGATCGACGGCGACATTAAAATTTGGGAGTCGCTCGCCATTCTTGAATATCTGGCGGAGAAATTTCCCGACGCCGGCCTGTGGCCCAAGGATGTCGCCGCGCGCGCGCATGCGCGCGTGGTCGCCAACGAGATGCATGCCGGGTTCCAACCGCTGCGCAACCATCTGCCGGTGAACTTCGCGCGGCCGGTGATTAAGCGGGCGTTGCCGCCCGAGGCCGCGGCAAATGTGAAACGCATCGAGACGTTGTGGGCCGATTGCCGCGCGCGTTTCGGTAGCGGCGGGCCGTTTTTGTTCGGCGCCTTTGGCGCGGCCGATGCCATGTATGCGCCGGTGGTGTCGCGCCTTCACACCTACGATGTCGACGTCGGCGCCGGTACCCGCATCTATATGGATGCGATGATGGCGCTGCCGGCGTGGCGGCAGTGGTCGGCCGCGGCCGTCAAGGAAACCTGGGTGTTTGCGGAAGACGAAGTGGATTGGCCGAAGGTTTTGCGGGCTTAAGCCCGCGACCTTGATTTTTGGCAAGAGAGCAATGAACTCATGTCCCTGACGCTGATCATCGGCAACAAGAACTATTCGTCCTGGTCGCTGCGGCCCTGGCTCGCCATGAAGGTCGCTGGTCTCGCCTTCGATGAGAAGGTGATCCCGCTCTACGAGCCCGGCAGCCGCGAACAGGTGCTGAAATATTCGCCGGCCGGCAAGGTGCCGGTGCTGCTCGACGGCGATGCCGCGATCTGGGAATCGCTCGCCATCCTCGAATATCTGGCGGAGAAGTCTCCCAAGGCCGGTCTTTGGCCGGCGGATCCCTTAGCCCGCAGCCATGCGCGCGTGGTGGCGAACGAGATGCACGGCGGCTTTCTGCCGCTGCGCCGCAATTGTCCGATGAATCTCTGGCTGCCGGTGAAGCGGCGTCCCGTTTCCGACGACGCGATGGACGATGTGCGCCGCATCGATGCGCTGTGGAGCGATTGCCGCGCGCGCTTCGGGCAAAAAGCGGATATTGGCGGGCCGTTTCTGGTCGGCGCAATCGGCGCCGCCGACGCCATGTATGCGCAGGTGGTAGAGCGATTGAACAGCTTCGGCATCCAGGTGAGCGCGGCGTCCCGCGCCTATATGGACGCGATGATGGCGCTGCCGGCTTGGAACGAATGGCGCGCGGCCGCGCTCAAGGAACCCTGGGTGATGCAGGGCAACGAGCCGGACTGGCCGCTGGTGCGCGGGCTGTAGCGTCGCACCATGGCCGGCGCCCCGCGCCGGATTGCTCCGACGCGGGGCTCACACTCACGTCAGGTCTGCGTCATTGCTGCTGCGTGTGCGTTACTGCTTCGGGGCGGACTGCCCCGAGCCGGTGGTGCTCGCTTTCGGATTCGGCGCACATTTCTGGTTCTGCGCCTTGGCGTCCTTTTCACAAGCCGCCATGCTGGCGTATTTGCAGTTCAGCGCGCCGCCGGGCGCCGCCTCGATGCAAAACTGGCCGGAGCCGGTCGCCTGTTGCGCTGCTCCCGGCGCGGCGCCGCTGGCGCCCGGGGAACTCGTTGACGAGCCGCTGGGTGGCGCCATTTGCGCGCTGGCAATGGACATGCCCGCGATCAGAGCGGCGACGGCGGTTAGTGTCGTGAGTATCTTCATTACGTCCTCCTTGGGATGCACTCGAATGCATGAGAGTGATGCCGCGTGGCGGCACCATCGAACAACCGATGCCGACAGACTGCGTTCCCGGAATCCGTTCGATTTTGGAAAAACTTTTTTGGAAAGCGGCGACAAAGTGGCATGACGGCCGGGAAAGTTCCCGGCCGTTTCGCCAAACGTGGTTGCAAAATTGCGTTACGCCTCGAGGATCGCGACGATCTCGTGCGTGCGCGGATCGATGACGAGGATCTCGTCGCCGACCAAGATGTAGCTGTAGCCGCTCCACTCGGGATAGATATTGATCACTTCCACCGGCAGTGGGTAGAAGCGCACGCGGTCCGGAACGCGGGTTCCCACGCGCACCGACACATTAAGCTGGGCTGGCGCCACCTTCTGCTGCTTGATGATGGTGGTGATCTTGCTGCGCTGCTCGGTCGAGAGCTTGACGGCGCCCGAGGCCGCGCCCTGGCCGGTGGTGGCGTCCTTCTCGGTCGTGGTCGACTGGCTCGACCGCGGAGCAGCAGGAGCCGGAGCCTGGGTGGTGCTCTCGTTGGCCTTGCCCTTCATATCGGCGCCACCGCTTCGGCCGGACGAGCCCTTGGCCGCCGGCTCTTTTTCCATGCTCTTGCCCGTGGCGCCCTTGTCCATGTCGCCCTTGCCGGAGGCGCGCGGACGGTCGGCGTCGGACGCTTTCGGCGCCTGACCGGTCGTCTCCGACGGCTTCATGCCGGCTTTGTCCTGACCGGGTTGCATCGGCGGCGCGATTTTTTCGGCCGGCGCGTTCTGCTGGGCACGCGGAGCCGCCGCGGGGGATTCGTCCTTCTTCATCGTCTGCGCCGACGCGGCGCCCGCGGCGAATAGCAGCGTCACCGCCGCGGTCGATAAAAGTCGTGTCGTGGTCATGTGGTTCCTCCTCTAGAACCCCCCGAAACGCTTTACGCGGCTTCTTTGATATTAATTCAACGTTGCGGCGACCGACCGGTTCCGACAACGCCGTTTTGCCGCGGTTTCGCCGCGCCATTACGTTCCGGGTTCCAGAGAGGCACCCTTGCGATGAAACCGGAGAGGGGGCGTTCAAGGCGCCGATCCGCGCGCAATACGAGAGGCAGCGCAATCCCTATTACGCCACCGCGCGGCTGTGGGACGACGGCATCATCGCGCACTCAGAGACGCGGAAGGTGCTGGCGCTCGCACTATCCGCGGCGCTGAATGCGCCGGTGCCAGAGACGAAGTTTGGGGTGTTTAGGATGTGAGGGGGGGCGGCCATGATGGAATTCATCTCAACAAATTCTGCACTGCTTGGAGTCATTATTACTGTATGTGGCGGCGTTTTTGCTTTCATAAAGTGGAACGATCAGCGGAGGCGGGAATTGCAGGAGCGTCGATTTGAGCAATATTGGAAGCTTTTGAACGTTAGTCAGGAAAAGAAAGTCCTCGCCAAACATAAAGTAGCTTTGCTTCTTTTGAAAAAATATCCAGAATATGGATCAGAGACGATTGAGTTTTTGGAAGACGCAAAGAAAGTCAATCATCCCTGGACGGAGCAGAATCGGGGTCAGGTTGATAGCGTTATTCGCTTCTTAGAAAGGCAGACTTAATAAAATCTGTGCGGCAGTTCGCAGCGCAGTCAAGTGGGTTTGCTTTGTATTGTGATCGGCAATCTCACGCCCTCTTCCGCTTCGCCGCCTTGCGTAGCGCAGCAGTGATGCGGCTCTGCCAGCCGCGGCCGCTGCGGCGGAAATAGGCCGCGACATCGTCATCGAGCACGACCTTGACGACCTCCCAGGATTTTGTCCCGACGCTCTTGCGCTTGACCGCTCTCTTACGTCGTTGCGTTTTCATGCTGGAGGCTCCGCGCGGTCAAATTCGTGCTGCGTTTCGGTGTAGTTCTTGATAGCACAAGGCCGCTGTTTCCGCGCTAAGATTGCCGTGCGTAAAACCGTTTGAGGACAGCATGGCAGAGCTTAGCTACACCTCCGCCCTGATCGTCGGCGCCGGCTCCGGCCTGTCGGCCTCGCTCGCGCGCGCGTTTGCCAAGGCCGGCATGACGGTCGCGCTCGCCGCGCGCTCGGCCGCCAAGCTCGATGAGTTCGTGCAAGCGAC